>CAMDEB010000101.1 GCA_945893085.1 Rhodoplanes serenus
GGCCAAGGCCGACTTGCGTGGGCGCGTCTCGAAGGATGGGCCGCGAGCCCCGGTTTGGCCCATCCTTCGAGACGCATCGCTACGCGATGCTCCTCAGGATGAGGTCCGTGATGGTGATAAGGCAGCAAGGATAAAGAGAATGCGCACCACCCTCGAACTCCCCCGCCTCTCGCTCGCCGAGCGCGACCGGCGCTGGGCTACCGTGCGCAAGGAAATGCAGGCGCAGGGGCTCGACGCGATCGTGCTCTGGGGCTGGCCGACGATGTGGGATTTCTACACCGCCAACGCCCGCTATCTCTGCCCGGTCGGCGGCAACGCCGAGTTCAACGTCCTGGTGTTTCCGGCGAGCGGCGAACCGACCTGCATCGTGCAGATGCCGACCTTCCTCGAAGGCTGGGGCAGCGCGCAGGATTGGGTCAAGGACATCCGCTCGCGCAAGTCGACCTGGGCGGACTCCGTGGCATCGCGGCTGAAGGAGCTGAAGCTCGACACCGGCAAGATCGGCATGGACGGCCTGGCCGGCCCGCTCGATCCCGACGGCTGGCTGCCGCACAGCGTCTACACGCGGCTGGTGGACCTGCTGCCCAAGGCCAACCTCATCAACCTCGGCGACATGCTGGAGAAGGTGCGCGCGGTCAAGAGCGCCGAGGAGATCGAGGTGCTGCGCAAGGCCGCCAAGCTCGGCGATCTCATGCTCACGACCTGCAAGGACACCGCGCGGCCCGGCGTCAAGGAATGCGAGGTCTACGCCAACATGATGCAGACCATGGTCGCCAACGGCGGCGAGGAGCCGACGCTGTTCCTGTGGGCCTGCGACCGCTATCCCTATCCGCATCCGTTCCGGGTGCCGACCATGCGGCCGATCGAGCGCGGCGACCTCATCATCTGCGAGATGCATCCCAAGTACGGCGGCTACTTCACCCACGTCGAGCGGACGTTCTGCCTCGGCGAGCCGGACAAGAAGCAGCTTGAAATCTACGAGGGCTGCGTCGCCGCCTACCGGCGCGGGCTCGAAGGCTTCGGCCCCGGCCGCAAGATCTCGACCGCGATGGAAGCGGTGAAGGACGAGATCGTCGGCCGCGGTCTCGGCATCTGCGAGGCCGGCATTCACGGCCACGGCCTCGCCTCGCTGGATTATCCGCGTTACCGCCACCACGCCATCGCCGCCGACCTCGGCGCGCTGGCCTCGCTCGGCGACGAGTTCAAGCCCGGCATGGTGTTCGCGTTCAACATCGACCTGTTCGATCCGAAGTGGCGCGACGGCAAGACCGGCTGCGTGTTCGCCGAGACGGTGGAGATCACCGAGACCGGCGCGCAAAGGATGCACAGCTATCCGATGGAGTTTCAGCGGATCGCGGTGTAGCCGTCGCCGCAGCGTAAATGCATGACCCGTCATCCTGAGGTGCGAGCGAGCGCAGCTCGCGAGCCTCGAAGGATGACGGCGCAAGAGCAATGCGGCGGCGCTACTTCCCCTTGATCAACTTGCCGACATTCCCCGACAAGATCTTCTCGCCATCGGTACCCAGCGCGCGAATGGCGTTGACGAAATCGCGCACCGGCTCGCGCTGGCGCACCTCCTGCGGATAGTCGGTCGCGAACACGATGCGGTCGGCCGGGATTTCCGCCAGCGCCGCGTTCACCGCGCCGATGGCGCAGCAGAAGCCGGCGGCATCGAACAGCATGTTGTTGCGGATGTAGTGGTCGAAATCCTTCTCCGCCGTGCGGCCGTGCCGGGCGTGTCCCTTCACGCCCCAGAAATCCTTGTCCTGGTAGCCGCGGATGCGGGCCAGCACGCCGGCGAGGCCGCCGCCGAGATGCGACATGTGGACCGTCAGATTGGGATGGCGGTCGAACACGCCGGAGTTGATCAGCCGGATCGTCGCCATCACCAGCGAGAACTCGCGGCCGACCGAGCGCGCGGTGTCGTAGCCGTCGAACTGCTGCGAGTAATTGAGCTTCAGCGCCGGATGGACGAACACGAACAGGCCGAGCTTGGCGGCTTCCGCCCAGAACGGATCGAGCGCGGGATCGTCGATGAACTTGCCGTCCATCTCCGAGGTGATCACCACGCCCGGACAGCCCAGCTCCTTCGCGCAGCGGTTGAGCTCGCGGAACGCCTCCGGCCCGCCGAGCGGATGCGCGTGCGCCGCGGCGATGAAGCGGCCGGGATAGTCGCGCTCGGCCTGCTTTGCCCGCTCGTTGCAGATTTTCGAGACCTCGAGGCTGGCGCACATGCCGGCGGCGCTGGTCAGGAACGCGGCGTCGATCCCGGCCACGTCCATCATCTTCACGTGCTCGTCGAGATCGTAGAGCAGCGAGTGGATGGTGTAGCTCGGCGCGTCGTTCTCGTCGAAGTGGACGATCAGCCGGTCGCCCGGGTCCTGCTTGATCAGCTCGCGCGGCGTGAAGTGGTGTTGAAAGTCGACGATCATCTGGCCCTCCCGGCGGACACCTTTCCTAGCCAGCAGCGCGCGTGCTGGCAACTTGCACCCGGTCGACGGCCAAGGCTAAGTTTGCCTTCGAGGAACCGCACCATGCCAAGGCCTAAGGCCCAGCTCAAACTCGGCGCTTTTTTCAACCCGACCGGCCATCACGTCGCCTCGTGGCGGCATCCGCAGTCGCAGGCCGACGCCAACGTCAACTTCCAGCATTACATCGAGCTGGCGCAGACCGCCGAGCGCGGCAAGTTCGACATGGTGTTCCTCGCCGACAACCTGGCGATGCGCGAGGCCAGCATGGAGGCGCTGTCGCGCTCGGCGCAGTACATCTCCAACCTCGAGCCGATGACGCTGATCGCGGCGCTCGCCGCGGTGACGAGCCGCATCGGCCTCGTTTGCACGGCGACGACGAGCTACTACGAGCCCTATCACGTCGCCCGCAAGTTCGCGACCATGGACCACATCAGCGGCGGGCGCGTCGGCTGGAACCTGGTCACCTCCGGCACCTTCGCCGAGGCCTACAACTTCAACCGCGACGCCCACTTCGGCCATGCCGAGCGCTACGACCGCGCGCGCGAGTTTGCCGAGGTCGTGGTCGGGCTGTGGGACAGCTGGGACGACGACGCCTTCGTGCGCGACAAGGAGCAGGGCCTCTACTTCGATCCGGCCAAGCTGCACACGCTCAATCACAAGGGCAAGTATTTCAGCGTCAAAGGCCCGCTCAACACGCCGCGCCCGCCGCAGGGCCATCCGGTGATCGTGCAGGCCGGCACCTCCGAGGACGGCATGGACATTTCCGCCCGCTTCGCCGAGGTGATCTTCAGCGCGCACTGGTCGATCGAGGCCTGCAAGAAATACTCCAAGGAGGTCAAAAGCCGCGCCGCCGAAAAGTTCGGCCGCGATCCGGATCATCTCAAGGTGATGCCGGGCCTGAGCTGCTTCGTGGCGGAAAGCGAGAGCGAGGCCAACGAAAAGTACGAGTTCATGCAGTCGCTGATCCACCCGATCGTGGCGCGGGAAATCCTCTCCACCATCCTCGGCGGCGCCGACCTCTCCAAATATCCGTTCGACGGCCCGGTGCCCGATCTGCCGATGACCGGCGGCAGCCAGAGCACCATGCAGTCCGCCATCGACATGGCGCGCAAGGAGAACCTGAGCATCCGCCAGCTGGCGATGCGGATGGCCGGCGCGCGCGGCAAGAGCGTCATCAAGGGCACGCCGAAGCAGATCGTCGATCACATGGAGCAATGGTTCGTCGAGGAAGCCGCCGATGGCTTCAACGTGATGCCGCCGTACCTGCCCGGCGCGCTCGACGATTTCGTCAACCTGGTGATCCCCGAACTGCAGCGCCGCGGCCTGTTCCGCACCGAATACGCCGGCCGAACGCTGCGCGAGCACCTCGGACTGCCGCGTCCGCGCAGCCGCTACGAGGCGCGCGCCGACCACGCGGCCGAGTAGCGCAGCGCTCCATGACCAACACGCCGCTGATCGTGCCCGCGCTCGGCGACGTCTACCAGGCGCTCGCGCCCTGGGTCGAGGCGCTGCTGCGCGTCGTGGTCGGCCTGGCGCTGGTGCCGCATGGATTGCGGATGTGCCTTGGCTACTTCAAGGGCACCGGCGGTCCGATCAGCAGCGTCGGCGACGTCGCGGCGCTGTACGACCGCAAAGGCTACCGGCCGGGCTGGTTGTGGGCCTACGGCACCGTACTGACGCAGTTCGTCGCCGCGCCGTGCCTGGCGCTCGGCCTGTTCACCCGGCCGATGGCGCTGCCGGTGTTCCTGCTGATGGCGCTTTCGGCCTACGACCATGCGAAATACGACGGCTATTTCTGGAACAAGCTCGGCGTCGAGTATCCCGCCATGTGGGCCGTCGGCGTGCTGTATTTTGTCATCAACGGCGGCGGACAAATCTCGCTCGACCATCTGCTGCTCGGCTGGGAGTTCTGAATTCTAATGCCTCGCCGTCATGGCCGGGCTTGTCCCGGCCATCCACGCCTTTCTTGACGCCAAGACGTGGATGCCCGGCACAAGGCCGGGCCTGACGTGGTTAGAATGGCGCGACTACGAAAAAACGGAGAATTGGATGGCAGACGCACTCGCTCAAGCGCGGCTCGATCTCGCGATCGCCAACCGCATCGTCTCGCACGAAGGCATCATCGACGCCTTCGGTCATGTGAGCATGCGGCATCCGAAGCGGCCGGACCGATATCTGATCTCGTATTCGCGCTCGCCGGAGGTGGTCGAGCCCGCCGACATCCTTGAATACACGCTCGACTCCGAGCCGGTGAAGCCGCTGCCGAAGGGCATCCGCGGTTACGGCGAGCTGGTGATTCACGGCGAAATCTACAAGGCGCGGCCGGACGTCAACGCGGTCAGCCACCATCACGGCATGGCGTTCCTGCCGTTCTGCAACAGCGGCAAGGAATTGGTGCCGCTCTATCACATGGGCGCGCAGATCGGCGAGAAGGTGCCGTTCTGGGACAGCCGCGACGAGTTCGGCGACACCAACCTGCTGGTGCTCGAGCCGGAGGAAGGCCGCTCGCTGGCGAAGGCGCTCGGCCCGTACTGGCTGGTGCTGCTGCGCCGCCATGGCGCGACCGTCGCCGGCAAGAACCTCATCGAACTGGTGTTCCGCACCATCTACACCTACCGCAACGCCGAGCTTCAGCTCGCGACGCAGGCGCAGGGCCTGCCGCTGAGCCCGCTCACGCCTGGCGAGCAGAAGATGGCGTGGGACCGCAACCTGCAGCCGCGGCCGCAGGCACGCGCCTGGGAATACTGGTGCGTGCGGCTGAAGAAGAAGGGTGAGTATCCGAAGGTGAAGAAGGCGGCGGCGAAGGCAGCAGCTCGGAAGCGGAAACGCTGAACCGACCGCGTCATGCCCGTGAACCAACCGCGTCATGCCCGGGCTTGTCCCGGGCATCCACGTCTTGGCAACGAAGGAAGGCGTGGATGGCCGGGACAATAGGCGAGCGAAGCGACGCCGTCTTCGACGGCTATGCCCGGCCATGACGTGGAGAGAGCTGGCTTCGATCCGCTCACTCCGCCCTCATCCTGAGGAGCGTTGCGAAGCAACGCGTCTCGAAGGATGGCCGCAGGCACCGGTCGTGCCGCCATCCTTCGAGACGCGCCCTTCGGGCGCTCCTCAGGATGAGGGCGGAGCGGTAGCGCCCGGCAGGGCGGAACGGTAGCCGCCCGGCCGCAGCCGCTACTTCTTCCCCACCGCCAGATTGATGTTGATGTTCTTCTCCTGCGTGAACGACAGCAGCTCCTCGATGCATTCCTCGCGGCCGATGCCGGACTGCTTGAAGCCGCCGAACGGCGTGCCGAGGAAGTGCTTGCTGGTATCGTTGATCCAGACGAAGCCGGCTTCGACCGTCGCCGCGGCGCGGTGAGCCGTGGTGAGGTCGTTGGTCCAGATCGAGGCGGTCAGGCCGTATTCGACCTGGTTGACCTGCTCGAACATGGTGGCCTCGTCGCTCCACTTGACCACGCCGACCACCGGCCCGAAGATTTCTTCCTTGAATATCCGCATGGTCGGCTTCACGTCGGCGAACACGGTCGGCTCGATGTAGAGACCCTTGGCGAGCGCCGGATCGGCCGGACGGCCGCCGCCGTTGATCAGGCGCGCACCTTCGCTCTTGGCGGAGTCGATGTACATCATCACCCGGTCGAACTGCACCTTGGAGATGATCGCGCCCATGGTGGTCGCCGGATCGGTCGGAATGCCCGGCTTGTAGTGGCCGATCTTCGCCTTCACCTTTTCCAGCACCGCGTCGTAGATCTTCTCGTGCACGAAGGCGCGGCTGGTCGAGCCGCAGGATTGGCCGCACCAGGTGAAGTTCATACCGCCGATGACGCCGGCGGCGACCGCATCGGGATCGGCATCGGGATAGGCGATCAACGCGTTCTTGCCGCCCAGTTCGAGCAGCACGCCCTTGAGCGTATCCGCGGCCGCGCGCATCACCGCCTTGCCGGTCGGCACGCTGCCGATCAGCGCGATCTTGGCGACATCCGGATGGCTCGCCAGCGCGGCGCCCGCCTCCTTGCCGCCGGGCACGAGATTGAACACGCCGGGCGGCAGCAGCCCGTCGATCAGCTCGGCCAGCCGCAGCGACGACAGCGGCGCCTGCTCCGGCGGCTTCATCACGATGGTGTTGCCCGCGGCCAGCGGCGCCGCGGCCTTGCCGGCGATGAACATGAACGGATGATTGAACGGCACGATGCGGCCGACCACGCCGAGCGGCTCGCGGACCGAGAAGTTCAGCCGGTCCGGCCCCATCGGGATCGACGCGCCCTTCATCTCGGTGACCAGGCCGGCGAAGAACTCGATCTGCGCCGCCGCCACATTGGCATCGCCCATCATCTCGGTGAGCGGATTGCCGCAGTCGGCGGAGTCGATCATCGCCAGCTCGCCGGCATTGGCGCGCAACACCTCGGCGATCTTCTTCAGCATCTTGGCGCGCTCGAGCGGCGGCACGCGGCGCCATTCCTTGTAGGCCGCCTTCGCCGCCTTGACCGCCGCGTCGATGTCGGCAGCGCCGGTGTCCGCCGCCTTGCCGAGCGAGTCGCCGGTGCCGGGATTGATCTGATCGGTGTAGCGGCCGCTCTTCGGCTCGTGCCACTTGCCGCCGTAGTAGGCGCCGCGCTGGGCCGGCAGATTGAGCTTGATCGAGGCGAGCGAATTCGGGGGAACGGGCGTATTCATGGCGGATCACTCCCTACGCGTGTTCTTGCTTCCGTCATGCCCGGCCCTCGGGTCCGGCCTTCGGCCGGGCCAAGGACAGGCTCTTGTGCCGGGCATCCACGTCTTGCTTGAAGTCGTGGATGGCCGGGACATAGGCGAGCGAAGCGACGCCGTCCTCCGGACGGCTATGCCCGGCCATGACGTGTTGAGAATTCTGGCGTAACTCTAGCGCCTGCTGGCGCGCCCGACCAGGGCGTTGGCGCCGATGGCGACCACGAACAGCACGATCAGGAGCGCGTACATGCGCGGCATGTCGAACGTCGAATAGGCGTTGATGATGAGGAAGCCGACACCGCGGTTGGACAGCTTGGTCTCCGCCAGCAGCGTGCCGATCACCGCGACGCCGAGGCCGAGGCGGACGCCGTTGATGATCGGCTCGCGCATCGCCGGCAGGTAGATCTTGGTCACCATCTGCCAGGTGTTGACGCGGAAGCTGCGGCCGACGCGGATCAGCACGCTGTCGATCTGGCGCACGCCTGCCGCGGCGCTGAGCACGACCGGGAAGAAGCAGGAGATCGTGCCCATGGCGATCTTCGATCCGGGACCGACGCCGAACCACATGATCATGATCGGGAAGAAGATGATCTTCGGCGTCGGGCCGAGATAATACAGAAAGCGCTCGAACGCGTTGGCGAGGAACGGATTGGTCCCGAGCGTCAGGCCGACCACGAGACCGGCCAGACCGCCGAACACCATCGCCGTCGCCACCTCGGAGATCGTCACCCAGAGGTGGCGGTAGAACTCCGGGATCCAGAGCTCGAACGAGTCGACCGGCACCTTGAAATCGACGTGGGTCAGGATGTTGACCAGCGCGCCGCCGATGACGACGAGCGAGGGCACGACGTCGCGGAACAGCAGCCCGGATGCCGCGACCGCCTCCCAGACCGCTACGATCGTCACAATGATGACGATGCGCAGCCGCGTCACCGGGCTGAGCCACGGCGCCGCGACCGGTGCGGTTCGGGTCAGACTGGTCTCAGCCATCGCTCGGCCCGTTCGGTGACGATGAAGAACACGACGCTGACCAGGATCACGAAGCAGATCGCCGCATAGGTCCCGGGCAGGTCATAGCGTTCGGCAAGCTCGTTCACGAGCTGGCCGAGGCCGCCGAAATTGATCAGGAACTCGACGCCGACGATGTTGATCAGCGCGAAGATCATGCCGAGCCGCACGCCGACGAAGATGTTCGGCAGCGCGGCGGGAAACAGGATTTTCCAGTAGAGCTGCGACGGCGTGAGGTTGAAGCTGCGGCCGACGTCGATCAGCACCTTTCGCGTGCCGGAGAGCCCTTCCAAGGTCTTCAGGATCACCGGCGGCAGCGCCGCGACGAAACCGATCATGATGATGGTGAGCGCGCTGCGGCCGTAGATCACCAGGAACAGCGGATACATCAGCACCAGCGGCGCCGACGCCACGGCGGCGATCCAGGTCTCGGTCGCAAGCCGCAGAAGATGCATCCGATGCAGCAGGACGCCGAGCGAGATGCCGACCACCGTGAGCATGAGGCTCGCCGCCAGCGCCTCGCCGGCGGTCAGCAGGAAGCGATCGAGCACGTCCTCCTCGACGATGATCCGCTTGAAGCTGCCGATGATCTCCGAGGGATACGGAACGATGAAGCGGTTGATCACCCCAATCCAGATCAGGAACTCGATCAGGGCAATGAGCGCGGCGAGGCACACGATGCCGAATACGATCGGCACGATCTGCTGCCGGAAGAGCGTGCGCGAGATCATGCGCGTCTCGCTCCGCCACGCCGCGATTCATCGTCACGCATGCCCCGGCTCGCCTCTTCGCGCAGGTCATTCCAGATTTGCGCGACGTAATGACCGAAGGCATCGCTGCCGACGATCTCCGAAGTGCGCGGGCGGGGCAGGTCGATCGCCACGATCCGCTTGGTCTTGCCGGGACGATAGGTCATCACCAGGATGCGGTCGGAGAGCTGCACCGCCTCGGTCAGATTGTGGGTGATGAGCAGCGTCGTCTGCTTCAGGTCCTGCTGGATCTGCAGCACCTTGTCGCCGAGCAGCAGCCGGGTCTGCTCGTCGAGCGCCGCGAACGGCTCGTCCATCAGCAATATCTTCGGCTCGGAGGCGAGCGTGCGCGCCATCGACACGCGCTGGCGCATGCCGCCGGAGAGCTCGGACGGATAGCGCCGCTCGAAGCCGTCGAGGCCGACCAGATCGACGAAATGCCGGGCCTTCTCCAGCCGCTCGGCCTTCGGCATGCCGGCGATCTCGAGCGGAAACGCCACGTTGTCGATCACGCTGCGCCAGGGGAACGTCGACTCCTCCTGGAAGATCATGCCGATCGAAGCATGCGGCCCGCGGACGGTCTCGCCGGCGACGCTGACACGGCCGCCGTAGCCGTCAAGCAGCCCGCCCATGATGTTGAACAGCGTGGACTTGCCGCAGCCCGACGGCCCGATCACCGACAGGAATTCGCCCGGCTTCACATCGAAGGAGACATGATCGACGGCGACCAGCACGCCGTCCTGGGTCTCGAACTGCTTGTAGATGTCGTCGACCACCAGGATCGGCTCCGCGGATGCGGAGCCGCCGTCGCCGGGACGCGCGGAAGGGTCTGGTGACGCAGCCATCAACCCTCCCGCCCCCGAAACGCGATCAGCCTCGATCGGCCTTCCCGCGCGCCATCGCCGCGGCCGTGGCCGGGCTGTAGCCGCCGAGAATCCGTGCGTCGACCACCGCGACGCCGCCGCCCTCGACCACCGCCACCGCCTCCTTCAGAGCCTTCTCCAGCTCGCCCGCATTGTTGCACGGTCCAAAGCCGGACGCGCCCTGACCCCGCGCGACCATGCCGATGTCGATGTCCGGATCGCTGATGCGTTGGCCGATCCACTTGTTGTCCACCGGGCGGTTGCGTGCGACGGCCACCCGCTCCTGGTGGACCTCGTCGTTGTAGAACGAGCGATTGTTGGCCACCAGGATCAGCAAGGGAATGCGGTAGTGCACCGCAGTCCAGACCGCCGTGCAGCTCATCATGAAGTCGCCGTCGCCGCAGACCGCGATCGGCATGCGGCCTGAGCCCTTGAGCGCGAGCGCCGCGCCGACCGAGATGCCGGGGCCGCCGCCGACGCCGCCGCCGCCATCGGAGCCGATGTAGTCGAGCGGATGGCGGAACGGCCAGAACTCGCCGTGCCACGACAGCGAAACATGCGTCAGACAGGTGGTGCGGTTGCCGACCACGCTGCGCAGCACATTCGCCATGTCCGCCGCCGCCATGGTGGCGTCGGCGGGGAGCTTGGTCGGCGGCGGTATCTCGCGCACCAGATGCGGCTTCTTCGGCTTGGCCTTGGAGCCGATGCCGGCGAGCAGCGCCGCGACCGTGGCGTCGGGTTCCGCCGGGATGAACAGGTCGACCGCCGGCAGCCCCTCGTAGTCCATGCTCCAGCCGTTGTGCAGGTTCTGGTCGAGCGTCACCTGGATCACGGTGCCGGACGGCGCGCCGCCCGCCGCCTTGAAGGTGCCGCCGAGATCGACCCAGTCGAGACTGAGGATCACGTCCGCGTCCTTCATCGCGGAGATCATATCGTCGGTCGCGAAGGTCGCCGGCGAACCGTGATGCAGCGGATGATCGGTCGGGAACATCGCGCCGATCTTGAGATTGGTGCAGACGCGCGCGTCGAGCGCTTCGGCGAGCTGGACGCGGCGATTCCAGTCGTCGACGTTGCGCGACATCCGTCCGGCCAGGATCAGCGGACGCTTGGCCGCGGTGAGCAGATCGACCGCCTGCTTGACGAGGTCGGCGGACGGGCCTTGCACCACCGGCGGCATGTAGCGCTTGGCATCGATCGGCGGCAGCGGCGCGGCAAGCTTGCTCTCCTGCACCTCGGCGTCGAGATTGATGTAGGTCGGGCCGCACGGCGCGGTGTTCGCCATCCAATAGGCGCGCAGCACCGACTCGCGCGCGGCGCCCGCCGAGGCCGGCTGATCGTCCCACTTGGTGTAGTTGCGGATCAGCGCGCCCTGGTCGGCGGCGGTGTGGATCCAGTCGATCCACGGCCGGCGCTTCATGGCGTCGACCGGGCCGGTGGCGCCGAGGATCAGGATCGGCATGCGGTCGCACCAGGCGTTGAAGATCGCCATGGTGGCGTGCATCAGGCCGACGTTGGAATGCACCGCGGCGGCCATCGCCTTGCCGGTGACCTTGGCGTAGCCGTGCGCGATCGCGACCGCGCTCTCCTCGTGCAGGCAAAGCAGCATCTGCGGCTGCTCGTTGCCGAGGAAGTTGACGATGCTGTCGTGCAATCCGCGGTAGCTCGCGCCGGGATTGAGCGCGATATACGGAATGTCGAGCGCGCTCAGCGTCTCGGCGACCACATCGCTGCCGAACGCGGGCGCATTGGTGCCGTAGGGGATGGTCAGCCGCTCGACCTTGAAGACATCAGGATCTTTTGCGACTGGACTGGATTTCGATGGCGCCATTTTTCTGATGTCCCCGTTCCGGCCGGCCGTCAACACGGGCACCGGTCAATGGGACGGAGCACGCTACGGACGCGGCAAATGCGTCCGAAAAAGACCATAGGGCGCAGCCCCTGTCAAACGCGCGAAGGCCATGCGATCGCGCGCAAAACCTTGCTTTTCAGGAAGTTTCGGCGAGCGCCGCTCAGGCGGCGCGCACGCGGGTGAAGAATCTCGCAACCTTGGTTTCGAGATCCTGCGCGCGCGATGAAAGCCGGGCGGTCCAGCCGCTGATCTCGCCGACCGCCGATGCGCTGCGGCCCGCGGCCTGCTCGACCGATTTGATTTCGGCCGAAGCCTGCGCCGTGTTCCCCGCCGCGGTCTGGACGCTGGCTGCGATCTCCTGGGTGGTGGCGCCCTGCTGCTCCACTGCGGAAGCGATCGAGGTCGATACTGCCGTCAACTCCTGGATGCTGCGCGCGATCGAGGCGATCTCGCCGACGGCGCCCTTGGTCGCCTCCTGGATCGCGGCCACATGCCTGGAGATGTCTTCGGTGGCGCGCGAGGTCTGGTTGGCCAGAGCCTTCACCTCCGCGGCGACCACGGCGAAGCCCTTGCCGGATTCTCCGGC
>CAMDEB010000102.1 GCA_945893085.1 Rhodoplanes serenus
GATCGCCGCAATCGTCGCCATCGCCGACCGGATCGCACGTTCGTTGCGCGAGGGCGGCAAGCTGCTGCTCGCCGGCAACGGCGGCAGCGCGGCCGACGCCCAGCACATCGCTGCCGAGCTGCTCTCGCGCTTCGTCTCCGATCGCGCGCCGCTGCCGGCGATCGCGCTCACCACCGACTCATCGGTGCTCACCGCGATCGGCAACGACTATGGCTTCGAGCAGGTGTTCGCGCGCCAGATCCGCGGCCTCGGCCGCAAGGGCGATGTCTTCATCGCGATCTCGACCTCGGGCCGTTCGCCGAACATTCTCGCGGCGCTGAAGGCCGCACGCGAGATCGGCCTGGTGACCGTCGGCTTCACCGGCGCCAAGCTGACGGATATGCGCGCGCTGTGCGATCTCGCGCTGGTCGCACCGTCCGAGGAAACCGCGCTGATCCAGCAGGTGCACATCACCGCCGCGCACGCGATCTGCGGCCTGGTCGAGCGCGAATTGTTCGGCGCGCCGAAGCAGGGCTGACCGCCGATGCCGTCCGCGGCCGACATCCCGCAGGCCAAGATTTTGCAGGCCAAGCCCGCCGTGTTCCTCGACCGCGACGGCGTCATCAACATCGACGACGGCTATGTCGGCACCCGCGAACGCTTCCGCTGGATGCTCGGCGTTGCGGCTGCGATCCGCCGTCTCAACGACGCGGGCTATCACGTGTTCGTCGTCTCCAACCAGTCCGGCGTCGGACGCGGACGGTTCACCGAGGATGCGCTGTGCGACCTCGACGCCTGGATGCGCGCGGAGCTCGCGAGTCAAGGCGCGCGCATCGACGACGTGCGCTATTGCCCGTTTCATCCGGAGGCGACAATCGAGGCCTACAAGTGGGTGTCGGATTGGCGCAAGCCCGCGCCCGGCATGATCCTGGACCTGATGGACGCCTGGCCGGTCGATATCGCGGGCAGCTTCGTCATCGGCGACAAGGATTCCGACATGGAGGCCGCGCACGCCGCCGACCTGCCCGGCTATCTGTTCACCGGCGGCGACCTGGATGAATTCGTGCAGAAATGCCTTGCTGAACACAGGCGGTGACGAGGCCGCCAAGCACAACAGCACGCCATTGCTTCTGAAAAAATCTCGATAAGATAACCCAAGAGGCAGCCCGCCCACCATGCGTGCCGGACACACATCCCACACTTCCCAATATGTGGCGCCGCTGACCGGCATCCGGGCGCTGGCGGCGTTCCTGGTGCTCGGGCTCCACGCCGATCAGAACGTGCCGTCCGGTGCCAGTTCCCTCCTGCCTTTTCTGGATCGCGGTTATCTCGGAGTCGATTTCTTCTTCGTGCTGTCGGGGTTCATCATCACGCATGTCTACCTCGTCAGCATGGCACGCCCGAATCGCCGCGCGATTCTGATCTTCTTCTGGCATCGATTCATCCGGCTCTACCCCGTTCATGTCGCGGTGCTCGCCGGCCTTGTGGCCGTTTTCATCCTCGCGCGCACTGCCGGTGTTTCTTTGAATCACACGGAGGATTGGCGTTTCGCAAACATTCCATGGCACCTCACGCTGCTGCACGCCTGGGGCGTGACCGCCAAACCGGGTTGGAATGTTCCCTCCTGGTCGATCAGTGCAGAGTGGTTTGCCTATCTGCTGTTTCCTTTGCTTGCCCCGGCGCTGATGTGGGTGCGCGAACGAGCGGCAGCGCTTTGGCTGGCCGCGGCCGCGTTGACCGCGACGGCGCTGCTTTTTGCGGTGGCTGACTGGACGTTGGGCGGCTGGGTCGGCGCACCGGCGTTGACGCGCGTGTTCGGAGAGTTCCTGTGCGGCGCGGCCTTGTGCCGGGCGGTTGCTCTCAGTCCCGACCGGCCGCGTCCCAGCGGCGACCTTCTGGGCGCCGGCGCGTTCGCGGCATTTCTGATAGGTGCCGCGGCGGACCTCGGGGACAATGCCGATTTTGCCCTCGTCGTTCTTCTCGCTCTCACCATTTTGGGAGCGGCGACGTCACGGGGATTCCTGGCACGGATTCTCGGCAGCCCGCCGCTCGTTTGGCTCGGTGAAATCTCATACTCGATTTATATGGTGCGCTTTCCCGTTCTCATCGTGATCCGCCGGTTCTGGGAGCACGTTGGATTTGCGCAGTGGGAAACGGCGGGCAAGGCAATCGCTTTCCTGGCGACGATCGCTTTGGTTGTCGCGATCGCCGCAGCCCTCTTCTATCTGGTGGAGCGACCGGCACGGACTCGTCTGCGCGACCGGATGGGCAAGCTTGCGCCGGCGTGATCAGGACCGCCGGGCTTGATCCCTGATCCGTGCAACCGCCTCCCGCACCTCATCCACCGACGGCTCTCTTCCCTTCGCCCCAAGCACCGTCAACGGTCCCGCCCCCACAGGCCCGGTCAACCCCGGCTCGCTGGCAGTGAAGATCGCAATCAGCGGCACACCAAGCGCGGCGGCAAGATGGAGCAGCCCGGTGTCGACGCCGACCACAAAAGCGGCGCCGGCGATCAACCGCGCCATGCCGTCGATCGGCCTTCGCCCGGCAACGCGTGCGCGCGCGATACCTGAAGCGATCCGCTGGCCGCGCGCTCGCTCGTCGTCGGTGCCGAATGGCAGCAGCAGGTCGATATCGTTGCCGAGCATTGCCGCGAGCGACCGCCAGCGATCCTCCGGCCATTGCTTGTCGGCGCGTGCGGTCGCATGCAGCAGCACGCCGTACGGCTTACCGGCCGGCTCGGCGATCGCTGAGCGGTCGAGGCCGTAGTCGGGCGGACCTTCCGGTGTATAGCCGAGCGCCATGCCGGTCAGTGCGCGATTGCGGGCGATGGCGTGCTGCTCTTTCGAGACGGCGTGCCGTACATGATAGAATCGCGACGCGAACGGCTCCTTGATGCTCTGCGCGTCATAACCGTGCCGCACGCCGCGCGCAGGGCCGACCAGCAGCGCCGACTTCAGCAGCCCTTGGGTGTCGACGATCGTGTCGTAGCGGCGCGCGCGCATCGCATTGCGGAAGCGCACGATCTCCGGCCAGGTCGACGGCGCGACCAAAGCGCGCCGCCAGCGGCGCAGCGCGACCGGAATGACCTCATCGACGGCGGGATGCAGCCGCACCAGCGGCGCAAACGCCCCCTCCACCACCCAGCTCAGATGCGCGCCGGGCCGCCGGGCCCGCGCCTCGGTCAGCGCCGGCATGTGATGGATCACATCGCCGAGCGAGCTGGTCTTGATGAACAGGACGTGAGAATCCGGCATGCAGGCGCGGGCCATTGAATGCTTAGGCGTTTGACGTTCATATACCCGGCATTAAGCATCCCCACCACTCGCCCGGCCCAAAGCACGCGAAATAACCGGATGCACACGAGCCCCCCTCAAGCTTCCCGCACGAGACACCGGGAGCAAGAGCCATGACCGTGCTGGTCACGGGCGGCGCAGGCTATATCGGCAGCCACACGGTCCATGCGCTGGTCGACGCCGGCCAGAGCGTGGTCGTGCTCGACAACCTCTCCACCGGCTTCGCCCAGGCGCTGCCGCATCCGCTCAAGCCGACGGTCGGCGATATCGGCGACCAGGCGCTGGTCGCGTCGCTGATCGAAACCCATCGCATCGATTCGATCATCCACTTCGCCGGCTCGATCGTCGTGCCGGACTCGGTGCGCGACCCGCTGGGCTACTATCGCAACAACACGGTCAACTCCCGCGCCCTGATCGAGGCCGCGATCCGCGGCGGCGTGAAGCACATGATCTTTTCCTCGACCGCCGCGGTCTACGGCAATCCGGCGCAGGTGCCGGTCGCCGAGGATGCGCCGCTCGCGCCGGTGTCGCCCTACGGCTGGTCGAAGCTGATGACCGAGGTGATGCTGCGCGACGCCGGCGCGGCGCATGGTCTCGGCCACGTCATCCTGCGCTACTTCAACGTCGCCGGCGCCGATCCTAAAATGCGCACCGGCCAATCGACCCCGGATGCCACCCATCTGATCAAGGTCGCGGTGCAGACCGCGCTCGGAATGCGCGAACGCCTCGACGTGTTCGGCACCGACTATCCAACGCCCGACGGCACCTGCGTGCGCGATTACATCCACGTCTCGGATCTGGCGCGCGCGCATGTCGCGGCGCTCGCCCATCTGCGCTCGGGCGGCGCCAGCGCGACGCTCAACTGCGGCTACGGACGCGGCTATTCGGCGCTCGAGGTGATCGAGGCGGTCAAGCGCGCCTCCGGCGGCGACCTGCCGGTGCGCATGGCGCCGCGCCGCGCCGGCGACCCGATGTCGATCGTCGCCGCCGCCGCCCGCATCCGCGAGCTGCTGCGCTGGACGCCGGAATGGGACGATCTCGACACCATCGTCGGCCATGCGCTGGCCTGGGAGCGCGGGCTGCGCACGTCACGCTAAACACCCACCGGAAGACGGTTCCGGCCCAATCCGGCCCAATCGGCTGCAAAGAGCCAAGCGCGCTGTTTTAGCTTGAAAAATCCGGACGCGACGGGCAAGGAACGTCGTGGCGATGGGCTGACGGGGGTCAGGCTCAAGCCTTTCCCATTCAAGCCCTTCACTCATCGTCGATGAATCAGGCCGAGACCGGATGTTCGGATCGAAGGACCAATCTCCGCCGCCGGACCGCGGCAGCGCCTGGGCGCTGATCCACCGCCTGCTGACCGAGCAGGCGCTGGGCCAGTGGCGGCGCTACGCCGTGGCGTTCGGGCTGATGATCGTGTCCGCGGGCGCGACTGCGCTCGGCGCCTATCTGATCGGCGACGTCATCAACGCCGCCTATGTCGACAAGAACCTGCCCGGCATCATCACGCTCGCCATCGTCACGGCGGTGATCTTCACGGTCAAGGGCATGGCGACCTACGGCCATGCGGTGATGCTGGCGCGGATCGGCAACCGTATCGTCGCCGACAATCAGCGGCGGATGTTCACCTCGCTGATCAAGCAGAACGTCGGCTTCTTTTCGCTGCGGCATTCCTCGGAATTCCTGGCCCGGCTGACCACCGGCGCGGCGGCGGCAAGCCAGGTCATCAATCTCCTGGTCACCGCGATCGGCCGCGATCTGCTGTCGCTGATCGGCCTGGTGACGGTGATGGTGATCCAGGATCCGGTGATGTCGTTCTTCAGCTTCGTCGTGGTGCCGCCGGCGTTCCTGATCCTGCGCAAGATGATCCGGCGCATCTACAAGATCGCGCACAACCAGTTCACCGGCGGCACGCGCATCCTGGAAACCATGCAGGAGACGGTGCAGGGCATCCGCATCGTCAAGGCGTTCACGCTCGAAGACGTGATGCGCAACCGGCTCGACGAGAACATCGCCGAGCTTGAGCGCGAGTCGAACAAGTGGGCGAGGGTCGCGCACCGGGCGAGCCCGCTGATGGAGGTGCTCGGCGGGTTTGCCATCGCCATCGCGCTGGTTTACGGCGGCTTCCGCGTGATCGAGACCGGGGCTACGCCGGGTCAGTTCTTTTCGTTCCTGGCGGCGTTCATGCTGGCCTACGAGCCGGCCAAGCGGCTCGCACGCCTCAACATCGATCTCAACACCGGGCTGGTCGGCGTGCGCATCCTGTTCGAGATCATCGACCATCCGCCGACCGAACCGAGCGACGACGACAAGCCGCCGCTGAAGCTCGCGACCGCCCGGGTCGAGTTCAAGGACGTGGAATTCGCCTACCGCACCGACGAGACGGTGCTGCACGGCATGTCGTTCGTGGCCGAGCCCGGCAAGGTGACGGCGCTGGTCGGGCCGTCCGGCGGCGGCAAGTCGACGGTGCTCAATCTCATCCTGCGGTTCTACGACGTCGACAGCGGATCGATCGTGATCGACAGCCAGAACATCGCCGAGGTATCCCGCGAATCGCTGCGCCGGCAGATCGCCTATGTCGGGCAGGACGTGTTCCTGTTCCACGGCACGATCCGCGACAACATTGCCGTCGGCAAGCCCGACGCCAGCGAGGACGAAATCGTCGCCGCAGCCAAGGCGGCGCACGCCCACGAATTCATCAGCGGCTTCCCGGCCGGCTACGACACCGCGGCCGGCGAACGCGGCATGCAGCTCTCCGGCGGCGAGCGCCAGCGCATCGCCATCGCCCGCGCCCTGGTCAAGGACGCGCCGATCATCCTGCTCGACGAGGCGACCGCCTCGCTCGATTCGGAGTCCGAGCGGCTGGTGCAGGACGCGATGGCGCACCTCTGCCAGGGGCGCACCACCATCGTGATCGCCCACCGGCTGCACACCATCACCCATTCCGATCGCATCCTGGTGGTCGAGGGCGGCGCCGTGGTGGAGTCCGGCCGGCACGACGAACTGCTGCGCAAGGGCGGGCGCTACGCCGCGTTCTACCGGCTGCAGATCAAGGATCAGGAGCCGCGCGAACCGATCGCCGCGGTCGCCTCGTCGGGCTGAGGCGCGCCGATCCCGGGTTTGACCCGGAAAGTCGATGTGTTATCTGAATTCACCGCATTTCCCGCCATCCCAATCCGAAAAAGCGAGCCCATGAGCACGAACGGCAAGTACGTCATTTCCCCGCCCGCCCAAGCCGCCCTTGCCGTCGCCGGCTCGGCGGAGCTGTTTCCGGTCCGCCGCATCTGGTGCGTCGGCCGCAATTACCTTGAGCATATCAAGGAGATGGGACAGGACGAGAAAGAGCCGCCGTTCTTCTTCGCCAAACACCCGGACATGCTGGTCGCCGACAGCGGCACGGTGCCGTACCCGTCGCTGACCAAGGACATGCACCACGAGGTCGAACTGGTGGTCGCGCTGAAGAGCGGCGGCCGCAACATCCCGGAATCGAAGGCGCTCGACTGCATCTGGGGCTATGGCGTCGGCATCGACCTGACCCGGCGCGACCTGCAGATCGCCTCGCGCAACCTCAAGCGCCCGTGGGAGGTCGGCAAGTCGTTCGACATGTCGGCGCCGTGCGGGCCGATCTCGCCGGTGAGCGCGACCGGCCATCCGGCCAAGGGCAGGATCATGCTCAAGTGCAACGGCCAGATCCGCCAGGACGGCGATCTCGAGCAGCAGATCTGGGACGTGCCGGGCGTGATCTCGAAACTGTCCGAGATGGTGGCGCTCGAAGCCGGCGACATCATCATGACCGGCACGCCCTCGGGCGTCGCCGCGACGATTGCCGGCGACAGGCTCGAATGCGAGATCGCGGGCGTCGGCAAGCTCACCGTCACCATCGGCCAGCCGCTGAAGTAAGAACGCCAGTTCCATGACAGGCACCTCGATCGCCAAGGCGATGGGCTGGCGCACGCCCGCCGTCATCGTGATCTGCGGCTGCCTGATCGCGGTATGCAGCTTCGGGCCGCGCTCGGCGCTCGGATTTTTCCTCACGCCGATGTCGGCCGAGAACGGCTGGGGCCGCGACGTCTTCGCGCTCGCGATCGCGATCCAGAGCCTGGTCTACGGCATCGGCGCAGCCTTCGCCGGCGCGGTGGCCGACCGCTTCGGCACGGTCCGCGTGCTGATCTTCGGATCGGTGCTCTACGCGCTCGGTCTGTCCATGATGGCGCAATCGACCTCGCCCGGCGCGCTGTACCTTTCCGCCGGCGTGCTGATCGGGCTCGGCCTGTCGGGGTCGTCGTTCACCCTGGTGATCGCCGCGTTCGGCAAGCTCCTGCCGGCGAGCTGGCGCTCGATCGCTTTCGGCGTCGGCACCGCCGCCGGCTCGTTCGGGCAGTTCCTGTATTCGCCGCTCGGCGTGGCACTGATCGACGGCGTCGGCTGGCAGCGGGCGCTGACCGTGTTCGCCGGCCTGGTGCTGTTCATCATCCCGCTCGCCTTCGTGATCGCAACGCCTTCGATGGATTCCGGCGCCAAGACCGGCGCAATAGCGCCGCAGTCGCTGCGGCAGGCGCTGCGCGAAGCGCTCGGTCACCGCTCCTACGTGCTGCTGGTGATCGGCTACTTCACCTGCGGCTTCCAGCTCGCCTTCGTCACCGTGCATCTGCCGTCGTATCTCGCCGACAAGGGCCTGCCGGCCTACGTCGGCGGCTGGACCATCGCGGTGATCGGCCTGTTCAACATCATCGGCGCGCTGACGTCGGGCTGGCTCGGCAACCGGATGCCGAAGCGCTTCATCCTGTCGACGATCTATTTCACCCGCGCGCTCACCATCGCCGTGTTCGTCAGTTTCCCGATCACGCCGGCCTCGACGCTGATCTTCGGCGCCGTGACCGGATTGCTGTGGCTGTCGACGGTGCCGCCGACCTCGGGCCTGATCGCGCTGATGTTCGGCACCCGCTGGCTGGCGATGCTGACCGGCTTCGCCTTCTTCAGCCACCAGGTCGGCGGCTTCATGGGCGCGTGGCTTGGCGGCTTCCTGTTCGAGCGCACCGGCTCCTACGATTTCTCGTGGTGGCTGGCGGTGCTGTTCGGCGTGCTGTCGGCGCTGATCAACCTGCCGATCGTGGAAAAGCCGACCGCGCGCGCCGCGGCGCAGCCGGCCTGAAATAAAAAAGCCCGCCGGGATCGCCGGCGGGCTTTGCTAGTTGGTGGGCTTTCCCTCGTCAGGCCGCCTTGACCAAGCCTTCCGCCTTCAACGCCTCCTGCACCTTCGGGCGGGCGTCGACGCGATCGAAATACGCCTTCAGGTTCGGCCATTTCGCGATGTCGATGTTCACCCGCGGCGACCAGCGCAGCACCGTATAGAGATAGGCGTCGGCCACCGTGAACTGGTCGCCCATCAGGTATTTCTTGTTGGCGAAATGCTTGTCGAGCCAATCGAAGCGCTTGCCCAGGTTTTCCCGGGAGATGTCCTTGTAGGCGTCCGGCGTGGTCGGCCGGAAGATCGGCCCGTAGGTCTTGTGCAATTCCGAAGTGATGAAGTTGAGCCACTCCTGCACCCGGTAGCGCTCCGGCGTGCCGGCCGCCGGGATCAATCCCGCGCCTGGATTCTGATCGGCGATCCATTGCACGACCACCGGGCCTTCGGTGAGGCGCTCGCCGTTGTCGAACTCCAGCACCGGCACCTGTCCCTTGCCGTTGACGGTCCAGTAGTCGACGCCGGACTTGGTCTTCTTCTCCTGATTGTTGACCTGTTCGAGGTCGAACTTGGCGCCCGCCTCGCGCAAGACGATATGCGGCGAAAGCGAGCAGGCGCCGGGGGCAAAATAGAGCTTCATCACGCAATCTCCTGGTTCAGGCGGTTGATGACCGCCGGGCTCATATAAACCTGGAACCAGCGGCCGTCGATGCGGTTAACGAATGGTTAACGAGCGGCTGGCATGATTCCAGCATACGTTTCGCCAGGACATTCGGAGCCTCGCATGCCCCAACCTGCCGACGGGCAAGGTTTCAAGATCCAGGATGATACCGCAACCGATTCGCGCTCCACCGCGGAACGGCTGAAGGAGTTGCGGCAGACGTTCCCGGACATGCCGCTCGCCGAGCGCGTGGCCGCGCTCACGGCGCTCGCACGGGGTGACTCTCAGAGTCCCAGATAGGCCCGGCGCACCCGGTCGTCGGCAAGCAGTTCCGCGCCGGTGCCCGACAGCGTGATGCGGCCGTTCTCCAGCACATAGGCGCGGCTCGCGAGCTTCAGTGACACCGCCACGTTCTGCTCGACCAGCACGCAGGTCAGGCCCTCGCGGTTGAGATCGCGGATGGTCTGCAGCATGGCCTGCACCACCGCGGGCGCCAGACCCAGCGACGGCTCGTCGAACATCACCAGTTCGGGCTGCCCCATCAGGCAGCGGCCGATTGCCAGCATCTGCTGCTCGCCGCCCGACAGCGTGCCCGCCGCCTGTGCGCTGCGCTCGGCGAGCACGGGAAACAGCGCCAGCACGCGGTCGAGGTTCTTCGCCCGGTGCGCCCGCGCCCGCGGCAGCATGGCGCCCATGTCGAGGTTCTCGGCCACCGTCATCGACGGAAACACCTGGCGGCCCTCGGCCACTTGGCCGATGCCGAGATTGCAGACCCTGTGCGAGGGCATCCCGGCGATATCCGCGCCGCGCAGCACGATGCGGCCGCGCCCCGGTGCATGCATGCCGGCGATGGTGCGAATGAGCGAGGTCTTGCCGGCGCCGTTGGCGCCGACGATGGCGACGATCGCGCCCTCTTCCACCTGCAACGACACGCCGTCGAGCGCGCGGGCGTCGCCGTAGAACACCTCGAGGTCCTCGACGCGCAGCATCACACCGCCTCCGCGCCGAGATAGGACTGCACCACCGCGGGATCGCGCACCACCGCGTCCGGCGTGCCTTCGGCGATGGCGGCGCCGTGGTGCAGCACCAGGATGCGCGAGGCGAGCGACATCACCGCGCGCATGACGTGCTCGATCAGCAGGATGGTCAGCCCGCTCTCCTTGTTGAGCCGGGTCAGTATCTCGACCATGCGGTCGGTCTCGGTCGGCCGCAATCCCGCCATCACCTCGTCGAGCAGCAGGAGCCTGGGGTCGGTCGCGAGTGCGCGCGCGACTTCGAGCCGCTTGCGGTCGGGCAGCGTCAGCGCCGCCGCCATCTGCGCCCGCTTGTCGTACAGGTCGAGCCGCGACAGCACCTCGCGCGCGTGCCGGCGTGCGCTGGCGACATCCGGCCGGCGCAGCAGCGCGCCGACGATGACATTGTCCTCGACCGTCAGGTTCGGAAACGGCCGGACCAGCTGGAAGGTGCGGCCGATGCCGCGCCGGCACACCTCGTCAGGGGGATGACCGTCGATCCGCTCGCCGGCGAAGCTGATGGTTCCCGCGGTCGGTGCGAACACGCCGGCGATCATGTTGAACAAGGTGGTCTTGCCGGCCCCGTTCGGGCCGATGACCGCGAACATCGCGCCTTCCGGCACCGTGAAGCTCACCTCCGCGACGGCGCGGAGCCCGGTGAAATTCTTCGAGACGTTGGCGACCTCGAGCAGCGCGCCCATCTCACGGCTCCGGCTTTTCAGGACGCTTGCCGAGCCCGAGCTTGCGCGCGAGCGGCGGCCAGATGCCATCCGGCAGCAGCATGACGACCAGCAGGAGGCAGATGCCGTAGAACACCTGCCGGGCGCCGGGCGGATTGAAGCCGAAGGCGTTCATCACCTCCCAGATGCCTTCGGACAGGCCGGTGAGGAGGATGGCGCCGATGATCGGACCGAACAGCGTACCGATGCCACCGATGATCGGACCGAGGATCAGCTCGATCGAGCGTGAGATGTGGAACACCTGCTCGGGGAACAGATTGTTGTAATAGAACGCGAAGAACACGCCGGCGACCGAGGTCATGCTGGCGGAGATCACGACCGCGATCATCTTGCAGCGGAAGGTGTCGATGCCGAGCGTGCGCGCGGCCATCTCGTCCTCGCGGATCGCCTGCCAGAAATAGCCGAGGCGGCTGCGCAGCAGCCCATGGCAGAGCACGAACGCACCCACCGCCATGCCGAGCGCCACGTAGTAGAACATGGTCGGCGAGCCGCGCAGGTTCCAGAGATCGTTCTGCGTGTAATTCGCGACCGGCAGGAAGAAGCCGGCCGATCCGTTGACCCAGCGGAAATGATCGAAGCCGATCCGCGCGAACTCGGCGAACGCGATGGTGAGGATCGCGAAATAGACACCAGCGACGCCGAACCGGAACGCCAGAAAGCCGATGAACGCACCGGCCGTCGCCGCCACGATGATCGCCACCGGCAGCCCGAGCCAGGGCGAGACGCCAAAGTGGACGTAAAGCGCGGCCGTCGTGTAGGCACCGAGCCCGACATAGAGCGCGTGGCCGAGCGAGAGCTGACCGGCAAACCCCATCATGATGTTCCAGGCCTGGCCGGTGTAGGCGAAGTACAGGATGAGGATCAGGATGGTCAGCACATAGTCGTTGGCGATCCAGGGCGCAGCCAGGAACACCGCCAGCAGCGCGGCCAGCGATGCCAAGGCGCGGCGCGGGACGCCCTCGGTCAGCGATGCGATGCCGTCCAGAAGCCGGGCCATCATGCGCTCTTCTTGCCCATGATGCCTTGCGGCCGGAACAGCAGCACCAGCACCAGGATGGCGAAGGCGAACATGCTCTTTGCCGACGGCGTGAACAGCAGGCCGGCCATGGCTTCGGTCAGCCCGATCAGCACGCCGCCGAGCAGCGCGCCCGGCATCGAGCCGAGCCCGCCGACGATGACAATGATGAAGGCGAGCAGCGTGTAGGCCGGGCCGAGCG
>CAMDEB010000103.1 GCA_945893085.1 Rhodoplanes serenus
CCCCGTGAGGATCACCGCGCGCAGTCCCTGCTCCTTCAAAAGCCGGATTGCCTCGGATGCGCTCGGCCGCACCGGATCGGCGATGCCGACAATGCCGAGGGCGCGTCCGTCGACCGCAACGATGACCGCGGTCAGTGCCCTGCCCTCGATCCGCACCAGCGCCGCCTCGACGGCTGCGAGGTCGATGTTGTCCTGCTGCATCAGCGCGCGGTTGCCGACGGCGACGTTGTGCCCATCGACCTTGCCAACGATGCCGCGTCCGACCTCGGCGCGGACGTTCGCCGCCGCGGGCAGCGGCCAATCCTTGGGCAGCGCGGCAAGGAAGGCCTTCGCCAACGGATGCTCGCTTGCCGCCTGCACCGCGGCTGCGACCAGCAGCAGTTGATCACGATCGACGCCCGCCGCCGACTCGACCGCAACGATCGACGGGCGGCCTTCGGTCAGCGTTCCGGTTTTGTCGAGCACCACCGTATCGACCGCCGCCGCGCGCTCCAGCGTCTCGATGTCCTTCACCAGGATGCCCGCACGCGCTGCGGCGCCCGTCCCCGCCACCAGCGCCGCCGGCGTGGCGAGGCCCATCGCGCAGGGACAGGCGATGACCAGCACCGACACCGCGGCGATTAGCGCGTCCTCGAAACCCGAGCCTGCCCACCAGCCGATGAAGGCGCCGAGTGCGATCGCCACCACCGCTGGCACGAACAGCGACGCTACCCGATCGACCAGCCGCTGCACCGGCGCCTTGCCGGTCTGCGCGTTCTCGACCAGGCGGACGATGCGCGCCAGCGTCGTATCCTCGCCGATTGCGGTCGCCCGCACGGTCAGCCGGCCGACGCCGTTCAGCGCGCCCGCCGTGACCCGGTCGCCCGGCCGTTTGATTACCGGCACGCTTTCGCCGGTGATGAGCGACTCGTCGGCCTCGCTCTCGCCTTCGATCACCTCGCCGTCGACCGGGATGCGATCGCCCGGCCGCACCACGACGGAATCGCCGAGCCGCACCTGTTCGATCGCGACCTCGACCTCCTTGCCGTCGCGCAGCATATGCGCGACCGCTGGCCGCAATCGCATCAGCGCGCGGATCGCCGCGGTGGTGCCGCGCTTGCCGCGCGCCTCAAGCCACTTGCCGAGGATGACGAAGGTGATGACCGCGGCCGCGCCTTCGAAATACAGATGCCCGCTCGCCGTCGAGCCCTTCCGAAGCACCATATACGCGCTGAACAGATAGGCCGCGCTGGTGCCGAGCGCGACCAGCACATCCATGTTGCCCGAGCCTGCGCGGAGCGCCTTCCAGGCGCCGCGATAGAACCGCGCACCGGCTACGAACTGCACCGGCGTCGCCAGCGCCAGTTCGAGCCACGGATTGAGGCGCAGGTGCAGGCCGAACGGCATCGCCAGCATCGGCAAGAGCAGCGGGAGTGTGAGCACCGCGGACAGCACGAGCATCAGAAAGTCGTGCCGCTCGGTGGCCGCCTCGCGCTCTTCGCGCTGCTGTTCGGAGAGCCTCCGGTCGGCGGCCGAATGGCCGCGCGGATGGGCGCCGTAGCCGGCACGCTCGACCGCCTCGATCAGCGCGCCCTCACCAGGACCGGCGGGGGCCAGGGCGATGTCCGCCCGCTCAAGCGCCAGGTTGACCTCGGCCTTGGCAACGCCGGGCACCTTGCCAAGAGCCGCCTCGACCCGGCCGGCGCAGGCGGCACAGGTCATGCCGCTGATATCGAGCACGACGTGGTCGCCGCGCACGCCGATCTTGGCGCGGGAATCGTGATCGTCGACAGCAAGCGTCATCGGAAACCTGTTTCTGACGCATTCAAGGTGGGCACTTCAACGAGCTTCGGCAACCCGCCCCGGGACCTGGGCAAAGCAGTTCTGCTGCAATTGCCAATTTGCCCCCGCCCCGCCATGCTGTCCCCGGGATCGGGGATTACGTCACATGGGCCGGAAATTGAGTATGAGCGAGCAGAGAACCCGCGTCGTCGCCGTCGGTGAGGTCATGGTCGAGATGGCCCGCGGTAACGACGGCCGTTTCGGGCTCGGCTGCGGCGGCGACACCTTCAACACAGCGGTCTATCTCGCCCGCGCCGGCGTCGACGTGGCCTATGCCACGGCGCTCGGCGACGACCCCTATTCGGAGGGCATCGTCTCGCTGGCCGCGGCCGAAGGGGTCAAGACCGACCTGATGCTGCGGGTGCCCGGCCGACAGCCCGGCCTTTACATGATCGAGACCGACGCAAAGGGCGAACGCCGTTTCTTCTACTGGCGCGAGGCCTCGCCCGCCCGCGACCTGTTCGAGCTGAACGACTGGAGCCGCATCGCCGAGAGCCTGCTCGGCGCGCGGCTGGTGTATTTCTCCGGCGTCACGCTCTCGCTCTATTCCAACAACGGGCTTGGCCGCTTCCTCGCGATCCTGGAGATGGCGCGCCAGCAGGGCGTGCGGGTCGCCTTCGACGGCAACTTCCGGCCGCGCGGCTGGAAGGGCGATCTGGCGCGCACCCGCACCGTGTTCGCCGAGGCGCTCAAGCGCACCGACGTCGCGCTGCCGACCTATGACGACGA
Organism: Rhodoplanes serenus; assembly: GCA_945893085.1. GTDB lineage: Bacteria > Pseudomonadota > Alphaproteobacteria > Rhizobiales > Xanthobacteraceae > Z2-YC6860. The sequence continues at coordinate 2,551 of CAMDEB010000103.1, forward strand.
AGCGGTGCTGTGGGGCGACCCCAGCCCGGAGGCCACTGTCGAGCGGCTGCAGGCCTTCGGCATCGCCGAGATCGTGGTGAAGAACGGACCGAACAGCGCGCTGGTCTCGGCCGGCGGACGCCAGGAGTTCATTCCGGTCATGGAGGCGGTCGAGCCGATCGACACCACCGCGGCCGGCGACAGCTTCAACGCCGCCTACATGGCCGCGCGTCTCGCAGGCGAAAACCCGGCGATCGCAGCGGCTGCGGGCCACCGGCTAGCCGCGGAAAAAATCCGCCACCGCGGCGCCATCATGCCGCGCGCGGCGATGGTCATGCATTGAACAATCAGAACGTCATTCAACAGGAGGGTTTTGGAATGTTGGCGTTGTACTACGGTCCCGGTGCGTGCTCGATGGCCTCGCACATCGTGCTCGAAGAAAGCGGCGAGAAATACGAGCCGAAGAAAATGAACCTCGCCAAGGGCGAGCAGCGCACCGAGGAATACCTGAAGAAGAACCCGCTGGGGCGCGTGCCGCTGCTGCAGCTCGACAGCGGCGATCATCTCGCCGAGAACACCGCGATCCTGCCCTATCTCGGCAAGCGCTTCGGCACCTGGCCGACCGACGGCATGGCCGAGGCCAAGGCGCTGTCGCTGATCGGCTTCTTCGCCTCGAGCGTGCATCCGGCGCACGGCCATGTCGGTCGGCCGGAGCGCTACACCGCCGACGAGTCGGCGCTGCCAGGCATCAAGGAGATGGGGCTCAAGACCTTCCACGGCTATCTGAAGCAGATCGACGGCATGCTGGCGGGGCGCGAATGGCTGTCCGACAAGTATTCCGTACTCGATCCCTATGCTTTGGTGTTCTACGCCTGGGGTCTGCGCCGCGAGCTGCCGATGGCGGAATTAAAGAACTACACGGCGTTCAAGGACCGGATGGCAACACGTCCTGCCGTGCAGCGGGTGCTCGAGGACGAGCGGGTGAAGATCTAAGCCGCAGGTCTGACAACCATCTGGCGTTGCCTGCTCCGTGTCGTGGTGTTCGTTTTCGCCACGTTGCCGGCGAGCGGCGCATTCGCCCGGCGATGCGCCGCTAGGCCATTTGGACGCAACCTCCGGAACTGTCCTCCAGCGGCCAGCGTTATCCATCTGGTCAGACAATGGAGGAATCCATGACGTACCAGGACCCGCTTGATCCCAACCCGACGCGGCGCGATCCCAATCGTCGCATCGAGGTCAGCACACCGATGGGTATGGTTTTAGGAAGCGTTGCTGTTCTGGCGCTGCTCTTCGGCCTGGCGTTCTATATGAACGACGGACAAATGACCAACAGTGCTTCCAACATCACCCGTGGCACACCCGCCACATCAGCAAGCACACCGCCCTCGACGACCGGCTCGGGTGCATCAACGACGGGCTCGGGTTCTACCGCCCGTTAGGCGAAGACTTCAACCGCTGATCTATCCGCCTCGGAGCCCCCTGAACAGGGCTCCGTTGGCGTGGGAACGTCTGCCTCATGTCCACGTTAGATTAGGACGGAAAACAATCAGGAGGGATGACCCATGTCAGTCCCCCAGAGACGCGAGGATTTCGAGGAAACGATCATCCTGACGTCGGCCGTGGTGCTCGTCACGCTGATCGTCGGTTCGTTGCTTTATGTCTACGTCCCCAAGCTGACGGGCGAACAGACGGCATCAAACCTGCCGAGATTCGAACGCACCGTCCCCAATATCGTCCCGAACACGCCTAGCTTCTGAGGCAACAACCGAACGTCGCTACCGCTCACGGCCGCCCGAGCAGCATCGCTCCGAGCGCCGCCAGCAGCGGCAGCGGCCACGACACGGCGACGCGCAGCCACACCAGCCGGGCCGGCATGATGCCGAGCTCCCAGATGAACAGCCGCTGGAACGCGAACAGCGCCCAGGCCGTCGTGTAGGCGATCACCTGCGGCGCGCCGGCCCCGCCCTTGATCGCCGCCGCGCCGATCGAAAAGCCGATCACCGGGCCGCCCGGCGTGAGTGCGCCGCCGAGCATGGCGATGGCGAGCCCGGTCGCGCCGGAATCCGCTCCCAGCCAGCGACCGACCACCTCCTGCGGCAGCAGCGCTGCGATGTAGCCGGCCCCGACCACGCCCAGCAGGATGCGCGGGATAAGCTTGACGAAATCGACCAGACCCTCGCGCGCGCTGTCGCGGAACAGCACACGGCCGCGCGACGCCGCGACCACCGCCAGCATCGCCGCGATCGTCCACAACAGCACGTCGACGAACAGGACCATCATCGGCCGGCGTCCCAACGCTTGCCGAGAGCGCGCACCAGCCACCTCGCCAGCAGCCCCGCCAGGATCGGCAGCGGGATGGCGACGAGGCTGCGCCAGATCACGAAATCGGGCCCGAAGAACGGCAGCTCCCAGACCAAGGCGCGGCCGTAGCCGAGCAGGGTCCAACTGGTGACGAAGGCGATGGTCGCGCCGACATCGGCGCCAACGGCGATGAAGGCGCTGGCGATCGGAAAGATCGTGATCGGCCCGCCCGGACAGATCACGCCGGCCAGTGACGCGATCACAATGCCGAGAAATCCGGACTCGGCGCCGACCCAGCGCACCACCACATCGCGCGGCATGAGCACCGCGACGAAGGAGGCGATCAAACAGGCCGCCAGCACCTTTGGCAGGATGTCGATGAACAGCGTGACGTCGTGGGAGAGAATCTCGAGAAAGCGCGCCTCGCCGTCGCGCCAATAGACCACGATGGCCGCGCCGAAGACGACGACCGCAATGAAGGCCGTCGACCAATCGAAGGACTTGCGCGGTCGGCGCTGGATGGGTGCTTCGGACAATGCGACCTTCCAGTCAGGAAGCCGCATCAAAAGCACTTGCGCAGCCGCGTTTCAAGCCGCCCGCGCAAGCCCGGCCGCGGCCCGCGCCAGCGCGGTGATGCGGGCGAAATCTCCGGCCGCGATCGCCTCCGGCGGGGCGACCCAGGAGCCGCCGACAGCGACCACGTTCCGCAGAGCGAGATAGGTGGCCGCGTTCTCGGCGTTGACGCCGCCGGTCGGGCAGAACCGGACGTCCGGCAAGGGCTCCCTCACCGCCTTGAGCCATCGCACGCCGCCGGACGGCTCGGCGGGAAAGAACTTCAGCACCGGAAAGCCAAGCCTGGCGAGCGCCATGGCCTCGCTGACGGTGGCGCAGCCCGGCAGCGCCGGCACCGGCGCGTCGGCCAGCGCCGCGGCCAGCTCGGCCGGCGTGCCCGGGCTGACGAGAAATTCGGCGCCGGCCTCCAGGGCCCGGCGGATGTCAACGACCTCGGTCACGGTGCCAACCCCGACAATGACGTCGGGCACTTCGGCGACGATGGCGCGCACCGCATCATACGCCTCCCGCGTGCGCAACGTCACTTCGATGGCCGCCAGGCCGCCGGCGAGCAGCGCGCGGGCCAGCGCGGGTGCGTCGGCCGCGCGCTCGATGGTCAGCACCGGGACCACCGGCGCAGTCAGCAGCGTGGTTGGGTCGGAAAGCCGCATCATATGAACTATGTGGGCTCTTGCCTCCGTTCGGCACAAGGCCCCCGATAGGTTCGTTATGGCTGCGGGCAGCCTCGGATGTTGTAAGGCGAGGCCGAACGCAGGGTCCGGCCTCGCCTTTCACGCAGGCCTCTTCCCACTACTCAGCGGGAACCGCTGCCGTCGACTGCCGGGTATCGGGCATCGATTCCGCTACGCTCGCGGGATAGCGGCTGAGCGCGAACAAAAACACAGCGACCAAAGCATACGCGGCCGCGACCGTTGGCGTGACCGCAAGGCCGACCGCTTCGCCGTGCATGAAGCCGAAAAACGTGAGCACCGCGCCGGCTGCCGCGAAATAGGCCGCCTCGGTGAGCTTCTTCTCGATGATGAAGGCTCCGATCGCGCCAAGCACAAGGCCGCTCAGGATCGCGCCGCCCGCCAGGATTTCGAGCCCGTGATAGAGCACGCCGACCTGGCCGAGCTTTTCCATGCCGATCGCGGCGGCGCTGGTGCCGGCCGCGTTGAGCGCGCCGTCCATCAGCGTCTTGCACCAGGCCGCGAGGTGCGGCACCAGCGCCAGCACGATTGCCGGGGCATGGCTGCGCGGCGTCTCCTGGAACGCCTGGGCGCCGATCAGCATGCCGATGTAGAGCAGGATCGGCGAGATCGCGACCAACGGGATCAGCGACGAGATCAGCGCGATGATGCCGAACCAGGACAGCACGATCACCATCACGCCGGTCGCCGCCGAGTAGCCGATCCGGCCACCCATCGCCTTCCAGCCGGGATGGCCGATGTAGACCGCGTTGATGAACGGGTTGCCCATCAGGCAGCCGATCAGGCTGACCACGCCGTCGGCGGTGAGCACCTGGGTCGTCGGGTAGGAATCGCCGGCGGCCTCCGCGCTCTCGACGTTGTCCATCGCCTCGACCAGATCGTAGATACCGAACGGAATGGCGGTGACCAGGATGATGCCGAGGAACTCAAAGCCGGAGAACACCCCGCCGATCGCCGGCAGCGGCACCGAGAAGCCGAAATTGGCGAACGCGCCGGAGAGTTTCTGCAGGCTCATGCCGCCGTAGTTGAAGCCGAACAGCGTCGACCCCCAGGCGATCAGCATGCCGGCCGCGATGGCGACGAGGCCCGCCGGAATTCCCTTGGGATACTTCACGCCCCCGAACCAGCTCACCAGGATGATGGCGAAGCAGAGCAAGCCGATCACCGGCGTCATGAACATCTCAAGCGCCGGGCGCATCGAGATGAACGTGATCGAGACGCCCGCGAGCGTGCCGAGCAGTGCCGCCCGCGGCGTGATCTTGCGGATGTACGGCGCGATGAAGCCGCCAATCATCAGGATGAAGCTCTGGAAGAACACCCAGACCAGGCCGGCGTGCCAGCCTTTGATCGGATCGCCGGTCTTGATGGTGATCGGCAGCATGATCACGAAGGTAACGACGAACATGTGCGGCACGCTGACGCCCGAAGGCAGCGCGCAGACATCGGTGCGGCCGGTCTTCAGCGCGAGGCGATAAGCCAGCCACGCGTAGTAGAACGTCGACAGGCACATCATCAGCCCGAGCGCCGGCAGGATGCGGCCGAACACGATGGAGTCGGGCATCTTCAGCACGAAGCGCAACAGGCCGGTCAGCACCAGCATGTTGACCAGGATGTTGGTGCCAAACCCGAAGAAGGCGTTCCAGTCGCCCGGCGTCCACAGCACAGGCTTGCGCATCGTTGCCGTCGTCATCGCAATCCCCTTTCAACCCCAACCCTTCAAACGCACTCCCGATACGGAGGCGGACATCTCGATCGCGGCCGTCACAGGTACAAACCAAACCCTAGACCATGCGAAACGTCCGCCTCCGCAGCGGGGAGCTCAAAACGAGAAGCCAAGTCCGCCGGACGCGACCACGATGCTGCGGTGTGCCGACGGAAATGACGCCGCCGCACCGGTCACGACCTGCGCTCCGAGGAGCGCGTCGTTCGACATGTAGTAGTACTGAGCGCCCGCCTTGACGTACCAGCTGCCCAGCCGTTTCGGGATCAGCGCATCAAGCGAGTAACGCGCTTGGATGCCGGTTGAGAACAAGCCGAAGCTGCTCGTCGCACACGGCGAGGAGGTCGTCGGTCCGCAGAGATTGGTGGCGGGCGTGCCGCGGTTCCAATAGGTCGTCGGGCCGACCGTCACCCAGGTCGGGAACGTCAGGCTCAGCGGGATGCCCGTCGACTTCTGCAGGCTCACCGTCGGCCGAATGCCGAGCTCGACGCGATACGTGTTGCCGTTGTCGCCGAGCACCACGGTCGAGGGACCGGAAGCCGAGTGGAACAGGTTCACGTACGGATTGAAGGCGATCGGCAGTCCCAGATAGCTGTCGTCGAAGCCGAGGCTGTAGACGTAGTTGTAAATGGTGGCACCGCCGGGGAACTTGAACTGCAGATGCGAAGCGCTGAACTTCCAGTGCTGCGCGAACCCGACGCTGAAGCCGAGCCACCAGTCCAGCTCCTGCCAGTTTCCGGTTCCGATGAACGGGCTGGACCACATCTCGTTCCAGACGCCACCGAACACGGAGATGCCGTTGATGAATCCCGTTGGGTTCTTGTAGATGTCCAGCGAGAGCCCGACATCGATCTGGGTCAGATACCCGCGCGTCGGATAGATCATCAACCCGCCGGGCGTGACGCGGGTGTTGGCGAACGTCAGATCGACATAGCCGTGCACGTCGAGCGGAACGCTTGCGCCGACTACCGGCGGTGCCTTGACCGGAAGATCGGCGGCCAAAGCACCTGAAGACAAACAGACCCCGAGCGAGAACGCTGCTCCTGCAACAAAGGCGGAAACAGAACGAATGATAGACATGTGAAGACTCCCCTACCCCACTGACAACGCCAGCCTTCGCCTTGCTGCGGCAACGAGCCACCATCCTCCCGCGGCATGTCGCAGCCGCAGGAGCGTTGATCGATACGCAACACCGGTTCGGCGGTGATGACCGGGCGCGATCGCGCCCGGTAGTCGCTTCCTCGCAAGCCCTGTGCCAAACGCGGCAATCTGCCGTGACTGTGGACGGGGCAACTTGCCACTTTGATTCATCAGTGATTTCGAAGCGCCGGCTTTATTTCGCCTGGAAAATGGGCAGTCCGGTTCATGACGATCGCGTGACAACGATGCTCAAAATTTGGCGATTCACTGGTCAATCGGAATCCAGCGCCGCGAGCACCGACGGCGACGAGGACACCCAGCCGAAGATGCCGCCCTGGGCCTTGATCATCGCCAATCCGATCTTGTGAAATTCCGGAAAATACGAGGCACAGCAATCGCCGATCACGATGCAGCGGAAGCCGCGATCGTTGGCCTCGCGCACCGTGGTGTTGACGCAAACCTCGGTGGTGACACCGCCGACCAGAAGCGTGTCGATGCTGCGGTTCTTCAGCATCAGCTCGAGATCGGTCTGGTAGAACGCGCCCTTGCCGGGCTTGTCGATCACCGGTTCGCCTTCGATCGGATAGAGCTCCGGGATGATGTCGTGCCCCGGCTCACCCCGCACCAGGATGCGGCCCATCGGGCCAGGCGCGCCGATCCGCATCGCCGGCTCGCCGCGCTCGACCTTGTGGCGTGGGGCGTCCGAGAGATCCGGGCGATGGCCTTCGCGGGTGTGGATCACCAGCATGCCGGACTTGCGGGCGGATGCCAGCACGTTTTGCAACGGCCCGACCGCCGCCTTCAGCCGCGACACGTCGTTGCCGAGCGCCTCGCCGAAACCGCCGGGCTCCAGGAAGTCGCGCTGCATGTCGATGATGATCAGCGCAGCATGATCGAGCTCGACCACGAGGCCGGATGGCTCGGCTTCAATGCGCCTGACGCTCATGACGGAAGTCCCCGTTCGACCGCGGTCCGAACGCAGAATCAAGCAAGATCGAGGCCAGCAACGTCAGGAGAACTGGCGGATCAGCGCGATTCCCGCGAACAGACCGGCGATCGAGAGTGCGACCGACGCCAGCACATAGCCGGCCGCCAGCGCGAACTCGCTGCGCTCGTAGAGCAGCACGGCGTCGAGCGAGAACGCCGAGAAGGTGGTGTAGCCGCCGAGAATTCCCGTGGTCAGGAACAGCCGCCAGTGCTGCGAGGCGTCGCCCTTGAAAGCGAAATACGCCGCCAGCAGGCCCATCACGAACGAGCCTGAGACGTTCTCGATCAGCGTGGCGTAGGGAAACGCCGTTCCAAAAAAGCGCGCTGACAACACGTTGACACCATGACGCAGCGCCGCGCCGATGCCGCCACCAAGGAAGACGACGAGGTAGTTCATCGCGCGCTCACGGCTCCATCGGCCGCAGGCCGAGCTTGTCCATGAGCTGCATGTCGCGGTCGCGCTCGGGGTTGGACGTGGTCAGGAGCTTCGGCCCGTAGAAGATCGAGTTGGCGCCGGCCAGGAAACACAGCGCCTGGGTTTCCTCGCTCATATCCTCGCGGCCGGCGGACAGCCGCACCACCGACTTCGGCATGGTGATGCGTGCGACCGCGATGGTGCGCACGAACTCGATCGGATCGATCGGCTTGGCTTTCTTGGCGCCGCCCGAGAGCGGCGTGCCCTCGACCTGCACCAGCATGTTGATCGGGACGCTCTCGGGATGCACCGGCAGGCTGGCCAGCGCCACGATCATGCCGACGCGATCCTCCGGCCCCTCACCCATGCCGACGATGCCGCCGCAGCAGACATGGATGCCGGCCTCGCGCACGGCGCCGAGCGTGTCGAGCCGGTCCTGATAGGTGCGCGTGGTGATGATCTCGCTGTAATACTCCGGCGAGGTGTCGAGGTTGTGATTGTAGTAGTCGAGACCGCTCCGCTTCAGCCGCGCCGCCTGCCCGGGCGTCAGCATGCCGAGCGTCGCGCAGGTTTCCAGGCCGAGCGCCTTGACGCCCTCGACCATGGCGCAGATCTGCTCGACGTCGCGGTCCTTCGGCGAGCGCCAGGCCGCGCCCATGCAGAAGCGGCTCGCACCGGACGCCTTCGCCGCGCGCGCCTCGGCCAGCACCGCGTCGAGCGCCATCAGCTTCTCCGCCTTCACGCCGGTGTCGTATTGGGCGGCCTGCGGACAATAGGCGCAGTCCTCCGGGCAGCCGCCGGTCTTGATCGACAAGAGCGTGGAGACCTGCACCTCGCCGGCATCGAAATGCATGCGGTGGATGCGCTGCGCCTCGAACATCAGGTCCGGAAACGGCAGCGCGAACAGCGCGCGCACCTGCTCGCGAGTCCAGTCGTTGCGGACCAGGCCCGGGGGTGCGGCGGAACGGCGAGGCGATTCAGCGAGTGTCATGGTCCCACCATAAAGCGGCGGACGAGCAAAGCGCAATTAGGAATAAAATCGAATAGCGATCGCCGGAAACCCTTTGGAAACTCACGCCTCAAACGGCTCGGAACCTTTGCATCGCCGCCCGCGTCATCCCCCGTAACAACGATGGAACGGAGGTCACAATGCAAACGTACTTTCGCCAGTTCATCACCGCGTGCGCGCTGATCGGCACCGGCCTCGGACCCGCCGCGGCGCAAACGGTGATCACCACCGAACCGTTCGAGACCCGCACCGTCGTGCAGGCGCCGCTTCAGCTCACGCCGGCGCAACGCACCACGATCTACCGCACGATCGTCCCCCAAGGCCGCAACCGCGCACCCATCGTCAGGGAGCGCGTGGTGACCGAAACCACCGGCAGCGCGCCGGCGGTCAGCCGCTCAGTCGTGACGCGGCCGGTCGTGACCCAGCCGACGGTTGAGTACGTGGTCGGCGACCGCGCGCCGTCGTCGGTGGCGCTGCGGCCGTTGCCCGAGCGGATCGCCATGGAGGTCCCGGCGGTCAAGCGGTACCGCTACATGGAGATCAACGGACGGGTGTGGCTGGTCGATCCCGACACGAGTCTGATCGTCGGCGAGGTTGCGGAATAACATTCATCCGAGGTGGGGCTTCCGGCGCGCGGCGGGCCATTGTCCTGCCGCGCGCCGAG
>CAMDEB010000104.1 GCA_945893085.1 Rhodoplanes serenus
GCCTTCGTCTTGATTGCGCAGGCGACGGCGGGATGCAGCAGATCGCGAAACAGCGTGGACTTGCCGGCGCCGCTCGGGCCGGCGACCATGATCAACCGGCCGAGCGGGAGTCGCAGATCGAAACCTTTCAGGTTGCGAAACCGCGCGGCGCTGAGTTCAAGCCAGGCCGGACTCCTGGCCGGAGGGCGCGTGGCCTCTGGCAGCGCGCGATAACTGCCCCGAATCGGATGGGCGATGCCGCGGGCGAGGAACAATCCGGTCAGCGATCGGGCGCTGCGCTTGATTTCGGCCGGCGTGCCGTGGGCGAGAATCTCGCCGCCATGGATGCCGGCGGCCGGACCGAGATCGATGATGCGATCGGCGCGCGCCATCAGGCCCTCGTCGTGCTCGACCACCAGGAGGGTGTTGCCCTTGGCGCGCAGCAAGATGGGCGGCCTTGCCGAAAAGCAGATTGCCGATTCCGTTGTGGCGCTCGCGACGCGCAACGCGGAGCTCGGTGCAACGGTGGTCGCTGCCGATCTCACCATGGACGCGCTGCAGCGCGACATCGAGGAAAAGGCGATCCTGACCATCGCGCGCCGCCAGCCGATGGCGGTCGATCTGCGGGAGATCGTCGGCGCGCTCCGGGTCTGCAACGATCTCGAGCGGCTCGGCGATCTCGCCAAGAACATCGGCAAGCGGGTCGGCGTGCTCGACAGCGACTTTACGTCGCAGAAGCTGATCCGCGGCGTCGAGCATATGGCTCAGTTGGTGATGGGCCAGCTCAAGCGGGTTCTCGATGCCTATGCGGCGCACGATCTTCCGAGCGCGCTGGAGGTCTGGAACGGCGACGAAGAGGTCGACGCCATGTGCACCTCGCTGTTCCGAGAACTGCTCACCTACATGATGGAAGATCCGCGCAACATCACCTTCTGCATTCATCTGATTTTCTGCGCCAAAAACATCGAGCGGATGGGCGACCACGCCACCAATATCGCCGAGACCGTTTATTACATGATCGAGGGGCGCCCGATCACCGACCAGCGGCCGAAGGGCGATACCACCGCCTTTGCGAGCATGCCGGCATCGTGACCGGGAGCGGAGCCAGCCGATGAGCGCACGCATCCTGATCGTCGAGGACGAGGAAGCGCTGGCGCTGCTGCTGCGCTACAACCTCGAGGCCGAAGGCTACGAGATCGAAACCGTAAGCCGCGGCGACGACGCCGACACAAGGCTCAGGGAGCGCACCCCCGACCTGGTGGTGCTGGACTGGATGCTGCCCGGCCTCTCCGGGATCGAGCTCTGCCGGCGGCTGCGGGCGCGGCCGGAGACCAAGGCATTGCCGATCATCATGCTCACAGCACGCGGTGAGGAGAGTGAGCGCGTCCGAGGCCTGGCCACGGGCGCCGATGACTACATCGTAAAACCCTTCTCAGTGCCTGAGCTGATCGCGCGTGTGCGAGCCTTGCTGCGCCGGGCAAGCCCTGAGCGCCTGGCCGACGTGCTGGCGTTCGGCGATCTTGAGCTCGACCGTGAGAAGAAGCGGGTGTCGCGCTCGGGTCGTGAGGTAGAACTGGGACCGACCGAGTACCGCCTGCTGGAGTTCCTGATGGAGCGGCCGGGCCGGGTGTTTACCCGCGAGCAGCTGCTGGACGGGGTCTGGGGCTCGGAGATCTACATCGATGAGCGCACTGTCGACGTGCATGTCGGCCGGCTTCGCAAGGCGCTCAACCGTCCTCGCGAGATCGATCCAATCCGCACCGTGCGCGGCGCCGGCTATGCGCTGAACGACCGGTTCGGCAAGACCGGCTGATTATCCCTGCCGGAACGGCGGCCGCGGGTTCCTGCGGCGGTCGGAGGCCGGCTGGTAGGCGACCCGCGAGTGATGCGGGCAATAGGGCAGGCTGGTGATCGGCTTGCCGCCGCAGAAGAAGAAATCCGGGCTCGACGGATCGCCGATCGGCCAGCGGCAGGTGTCCTCGTTGAGCTCCAGCAGCGTGCGGCGCTGGCCCATCGGGATGATGTTCTCGATGAACTCGGGCTCCTGCTCCTGCTCCATCTCATAGGCGAGGGCGAGGGCATTGTTGCCGCGCATCGACGGCCGGGAGACCCGCAGCATGTGGGAGCGCGGCTTGCGGACCCGCGGCGCGCTGGAGGAGGGCGACTTGGCGCGGCCCGAGAGGCCGAGCCGGTGCACCTTGCCGATCACCGCATTGCGGGTGATGCCGTCCAGTTCGCCGGCGATCTGGCTCGCAGACAGGCCGTCTGCCCAGAGTTTTTTGAGTAGCTCGACCCGTTCGTCGGTCCACGTCATGAGCCGTCTCCCTCTGCCCGGACCCGCCGATTCGGCAGAATCCGTCCTCGCAATCCGGCAACGGGCCGAATTGGGTACGCCTCACCACAATGGAACTCAGGGAACTATCCGGTACGACATGTCGTATAGGACGCTGGGAACGCTACATAGGGCTGGACTCGGGCGCAAGAGTCGCCGGTTCCAAGTCCACATTTTCCTGCCCAGCCGTCTCAACAAACATGTGAATTGTCGCCCGGTTGCCACACCGGGGACCTACTCGCGCTTCGAGACCGCGCGTGTTGACAGGCGGCGACCCGAACATAAAATGCCAAATCGTGCCGCCCAGAAGAGGCGGCACGATTCATTTCGGCATATTGTCTGAGCAGGGGTGAGCGAGCCGTGACGTCGCATCTTTTGCCGGCCTACGCGCGTGTGGACCTCGCCTTCGAGCGGGGCGAGGGCGTCTGGCTTGTCGCGACCAACGGCGACCGTTACCTCGACTTTGCCTCGGGCGTCGCCGTCAATGCGCTTGGCCACTCGCACCCGCAGGTGGTCGAAGCGATCACCGAGCAGGCCAAAAAGACGATCCACGTCTCCAACCTCTATCGCATCCCCGAGGGCGAGCGGCTGGCCGAGCGGCTGTGCGCCCTGACGTTCGCCGATCTCGTCTTTTTCGCCAACTCCGGCGCCGAGGCGATGGAGGGCGTCATCAAGATGGTGCGCAAGTATCAGTCCGCGAACGGCCATCCCGAGCGCTACCGCATCATCACCTTCGAAGGCTGCTTCCACGGCCGGACGCTGGCGACGCTCGCCGCCGCCAAGAACAAGAAGCATCTCGACGGCTTCGGCCCGCCGATGGAGGGCTTCGACCAGGTGCCGATGGACGACATCGCCGCGGTGAAACGCGCGATCACACCTGAGACGGCGGGCATCCTGATCGAGCCGGTGCAGGGCGAGGGCGGCGTGCGTCCGGTGTCGCCGCAGTTCGCCAAGGCGCTGCGCGCGCTGTGCGACGAGCGCGGCCTGTTGCTCGCTTTCGATGAGGTGCAGACCGGCATCGGCCGGCTCGGTGAAATGTTCGGCTATCAGAAGCTCGGTGTGACGCCCGACATCATGGGTCTCGCCAAGGCACTGGGCGCCGGTTTCCCGATCGGCGCGGTGCTCGCCACCGCCGAGGCCGCCAAGGGCATGACGCCCGGCACCCATGGCTCGACCTTCGGCGGCAATCCGCTGGCCTGCGCGGTCGGCAACGCCGTGCTCGATGTCGTCACCAAGCCGGGCTTCCTCGATCATGTGCGCATGATGGCGCTGCTGTTCAAGCAGCGCCTCGCCGAGATCAAGGACCGGCATCCGTCGGTGATTGCGGAGGTGCGCGGCGAGGGCCTGCTGGTCGGATTGAAATGTCAGGTTCCGAACGGCGAACTGATCGATGCCTTTCGGGCGGAGAAACTGCTGTCGGTCGCGGCCGGCGACAATGTCGCGCGACTGTTGCCGCCGCTGATCGTCAGCGAGACCGAAGTGGCCGACGCAATCGCGCGTGTGGACCGCGCCTGCACCGCGATCGCGCGCGCGAAGGCCGCGGCGCCCAAGGCGGGAGCCGCCGGGTGAGCGCCAACGGCATCCGTCACTTCCTCGATCTGATCGACATCCCGCCGGACGAGTTGCGGGGCATCATCGCCGAGAGCCGGGCGATGAAAGATCGGCGCAGCCGCGGCGTAGGCGGCCCGCTTGTCGGCCAAACCTTGGCGATGATCTTTGACAAGCCCTCGACCCGCACCCGCGTCTCCTTCGACGTCGCCATGCGGCAGCTTGGCGGCGAGAGCATCATGCTGACCGGTCAGGAGATGCAACTCGGCCGCGGCGAAGCCATCGCCGACACGGCGCGGGTGCTGTCGCGCTACGTCGACGGCATCGTCATCCGCACGCTCGACCACGAGCAGGTGCTCGAACTGGCGCAGTACGCCACCGTCCCGGTCATCAATGGCCTGACCCGGCGCTCGCATCCATGTCAGGTCATGGCTGACGTGATGACCTTCGAGGAACACCGCGGCTCGATCGGCGGCCGGACCATCGCCTGGACCGGTGACGCCAACAACGTGCTGGCATCCTGGATGCACGCCGCCGAGCGTTTCGAGTTCGAGCTGCGGGTGGCGACCCCGCCCGAGCTCAAGCCCAAAAAATGGCTGCTGGACTGGGCCAAGGATTCGGGCGTCGCGATCCGTGTCGGAACCGATCCGGAAGAGGCGGTCAAGGACGCCGACTGCGTCGTCACCGACACCTGGGTGTCGATGGGCGACAAGGATGGCGGGCTGCGCCACAACCTACTCAAGCGCTACCAGGTCAACGCCCGGCTGATGGCCAAGGCCAAGCCCGACGCCCTGTTCATGCATTGCCTGCCGGCCCATCGCGGCGACGAGGTCACCGACGAGGTGATGGACGGGCCGCAATCGGTGGTGTTCGACGAGGCCGAGAACCGCCTGCACGCCCAGAAGGGCATCCTCGCCTGGTGTTTGCAGACCGCCCCGTGAAAGCGGAAGGGTAGGGGTCGTCTTTCGACGATCCGCATCCTAAATAGCGGCCATGAACGATCCCCATATCGACATCCCCGTGCGTGCGCCCGCCGCCACCTCCGCTGACGACACCGTCCTGCCGTTCGAGGTCGCGGCGCTCGACCTGCGTGGCCGGGTGGTGCGGCTCGGGCCTGCGGTCGACGAGATTCTGTCGCGCCACGACTATCCGCAGCCGGTCGCCAAGCTGCTCGGCGAGGCCATCGCGCTCACGGTGCTGCTCGGTTCCGCTCTCAAAATCGACGGCCGGTTCATCCTGCAGACCCAGACCGATGGTCCGGTGCGGATGCTGGTCGTCGACTTCAACAGCCCCGGCAAGGTGCGGGCCTGCGCCCGCTTCGACAAGGCACGGGTGGCGTCCGCCATCGAGTCCGGCAAGGCCGATGCCGGAGTGTTGCTGGGCCACGGCCATCTCGCCATGACCATCGACCAGGGCCCCGACACCAGCCGGTACCAGGGCCTGGTCGCGCTCGAAGGCGGCGACCTCGAGGACGCGGCACACGAGTATTTCCGCAGCTCGGAGCAGATCCCGACCGGGGTGCGGCTGGCGGTCGGCGAGGAACTGTCGGCGGGCGCCCGTCATCGCTGGCGGGCCGGCGGCATGCTGCTGCAGTTCCTGCCCAAGGCGCCCGAGCGGGTTCGCCAGGCGGATCTCGATCCGGGCGATGCGCCGGAAGGCACCGCCAAGCACGAGGTGCAGGAAGACGACGCCTGGGTCGAAGGCCGTGCGTTGATCGAGACCGTCGAGGACGTCGAACTGATCGACCCGTCACTGTCGAGCGAGCAACTGGTCTATCGGCTGTTCCACGAGCGTGGCGTGCGCGTGTTCAAGAGCGTGGAGCTTGTCGCCGAATGCTCGTGTTCGCGCCCGAACGTCGAGGCGATGCTCAAGAGCTTCTCGCAGGACGATCGCGATCACATGGTCGAAAACGGCAAAATCTCGGTGACTTGCGAGTTCTGCAACTCGAATTACCTGTTCGCACCCGAGGACGTGCAGCCCGAACCGGCGCAAGATCAGCCGGTGCAAGATCAACCGGGGCAAGATAACGACCAAGACCAAAGACGTGACCATGGCTAGACGACTTTCGAGTTGGTTGACGCCCCTCTCTCCGCCGTCATGCCCGGCCTTGTGCCGGGCCTCCACGCCTTTCGAGCAGCCAAGCAAGACGTGGATGGCCGGGACAAGCCCGGCCATGACGAATGGCTGGACCTGCGCGAGACGCGCGGCGGCTCGGTTGCTGCCTATCGTCGCGTTGTTGGCGCTCGCAGCTCCAGCGCAGAGTCAGACGCAGGCTTGCCCGGCGCCGCTCGCCGGTGCGCGGCGCCTCGTGCTGGTGACCGCCGAGACCATGAATGCCACCGCGGCGAGGCTGCAACTGTTCGAACGGGCTTCACCGGCCGATCCGTGGCGGGCGCTCGGCCCTGCCGAGCCTGCGCTGATCGGCAAGGCCGGCATGGCATGGTCGCATTTCTTCCGCCGGCTGGCGCGCCCCGGCGAGCCGATCAAGGTCGAGGGCGACAAGCGTGCCCCGGCCGGCATCTATCCCATCGGCCGCAGCTTCGGGACGGTCGCATCGCAGCGCGCGGGCCATTTGCAAGTCACCGGCGACACGGTGTGCGTCTATGATCCATCGTCGGCGGCCTACAACACCATCACCTCGCGGGCGTCGGTCGGCCCGAAGGTGAGCGTGGAGAACATGAGCCGGATGCTTCCGATGTACCGGCGCGGCATCGTCGTCGACTACCCGACCGACGCCCGGGCGCGGGCAGGGTCGTGCATTTTCATCCACGTCTGGCGCACGCCGACCACCGGCACCGCCGGCTGCGTGGCGCTGCCGGAGGCCAAGGTCGAAGCGCTGCAGGATTTCAGTGAGGCGGGCACGGTGATCGCGATCCTGCCGCGCCGGGCGCTCGACCGGCTGCCCGGCTGCCTGCCGAATTAACACGTTCAGTTGATGGTGCGTTGGCCGTGCACGGAGTCGAGCGAAAACGCCGGAATGTCGATATCGAAGCCCTCGCCGGCCGACGTCTCCATGCTGTAGGTGCCGACCATGAAGCCCGACGGCGTCGGCAGCGGCACGCCGCTGGTGTATTCGAACGACCCGCCGGGCTCCAGCACAGGCTGTTCGCCGACCACGCCGGCGCCGCGCACCTCCTGCAGGCGCCCATGCGCGTCGGTGATCCGCCAGTGGCGGGTCTTGAGCTGCACGGTCTCCGGCCCGCGGTTCTTGATCTCGATCGTATAGGCCCAGAAGAAATAGCCGTTGTCCGGCGACGAGCGTTCGGACAGGTAACGCGGGGTCACCAGGACCTCGATGTTGCGGGTGACGGTACGGTACATGCGTGAAAGCCTTGCCCGGGCATCGGTGCCGAGCCTGCAAATAAATAACCCGTGTCACCACGGCAATACAATGATTGAAAATTGCGCGCCGCCGGCACACAACTAGGATCGTTCCAAAGCAGGATGGCATGCGCGTTCAAGCCGACGATACAGGATCGGATGTCCCCGCAGGCGGCGGCCAGCCCGGCGCCAAGCCCGCGGCGCGGGAACCGTCATCACCGGTGGTGACGGTGCCGCTGCCCGACCGTGACCTGCGGCTCGATCTGTTCCGCGGGATCGCGCTGTGGCTGATCTTTCTCGACCACATCCCGACCAACATCGTCAGTTGGCTGACCATCCGCAACTACGGCTTCAGCGACGCCACCGAGATTTTTATTTTCATCTCCGGCTATACCGCGGCCTTCGTCTGCGGCCGGGCGATGCTGGAACGCGGATTCGTCGTCTCGGCCGCGCGGATTCTGAAGCGGGCTTGGCAGATCTACGTCGCGCACATCTTCCTGTTCGTCATCTATGTGGCCGAGATCGCCTACGTCACCGCGAGCTTCGAGAACCCGCTGTTCGCCGAGGAAATGAACGCGCTCGATTTTCTCAAGACGCCGGACGTCACGATCATCCAGGCGCTGCTGCTCAAGTTCAAACCCGCCAACATGGACGTGCTGCCGCTCTATATCGTGCTGCTGCTGTTGTTCCCACCGATCCTTTGGACGCTGCTGCGCAGCGCCACCGCCGCGCTTGCAATCTCGGTGCTGATCTACGCGCTGACCTGGGAGTTCGGCTGGAACATTCCGTCCTATCCGAGCGGGCATTGGTGGTTCAATCCGTTCGCCTGGCAGTTGCTGTTCGTGTTCGGCGCCTGGTGCGCGCTCGGCGGAGCGACGCGGCTGACCGGCGTCCTGCGTTCGCGGATCACGTTGTGGATCGCGATCTCCTATCTGCTGTTTGCCGGCGCCATCATCCTGACCTGGTACTTCCCGCGCTCGGCCTTTCTCGTGCCGCGCTGGCTCAGCGAATGGATGTATCCGATCGACAAGGTCAATCTCGACGTTCTGCGGTTCGCGCACTTCCTGGCGCTGGCTGCGGTGACGGTGCATTTCGTGCCGCGCACCTGGCCGGCGTTGAAATCGCCGTGGCTGAAGCCGGCGATCGTGTGCGGCCAGCATTCGCTGGAGGTTTTCTGCCTCGGCGTCTTCCTGGCCTTCGCCGCTCATTTTATGATGGTCGAGATTTACAGCGGCGTGCTCATGCAGGTGGCGGTGAGCCTGGCCGGTATTCTCATCATGATAGCGACGGCGAGCCTGATCTCGTGGTATAAGAAGATCGAAGGTCGCGGGTCAGGGACACCCAAGCGATCGCCGGATGCCGACCTTGCCGGAGGTGAGGCATGAAAACCTACGCCGCAGCCCTGCTGGCGGTTATTTTGTGCACTGCGGGAGCGCGCGCCCAAGCGGCAGATGCCTGCGCGGTTCCCGGCTATCTGCTGTTTGGCGACAGCACGCTGAATCGGGCGGCCCGTGTCGTGGCCAAGGAAAAGACCCTGAAAATCGTGGTGGTGGGGACCGCCTCGTCCGTGCTCCCCGGCCAGGACGGCGTCAGCAATGCCTATCCCGCCCGGCTCGAAGCCGCGCTCAAGCGGCGGCTGCCGAGCGTCGCCATAACGGTCGTGTCCCGCACCAAGCCGCGCCAGAGCGCGGCGGAAATGTCGGAAACTCTTGAGAAATTGCTGCTCGACGAAAAACCGAATTTGGTGATATGGCAATCCGGTACGTTTGACGCGATGCGCGGGATCGACCCTGAAGGGTTCCGTGCGAGTGTCGCCGACGGCGTCGAAACATTGCAGACGGGTGGGGCGGACGTCGTCCTGATGAACATGCAGTACAGCCCGCGCACCGAGTCCGTGATTGCGCTCAACCCTTACGCCGACAACATGCGTTGGGTTGCGCGCGAACGCGAAGTGCCCCTGTTCGATCGGCTGGCCATCATGCGGCATTGGTACGACACCGGCGCAATCGATCTTTACGCCGCGACCAAGGACGTCGGCACCGCAAAGCGCGTGCACGACTGCATCGGTCGCGCGCTGGCGTCTCTGATCATCGACGCCGCGCACCTGGAGTCGTTCGAAGGCAAGGCTCCACAATGAAGGCTTGCTCCAGTTTTTTTCGGTTGAGCACAGCGCTGATCCTGGCCGCGACCGCGGCAGCAGCGGCGCTTGTCTCGGCTCGTGCCGAAGCTCCCGCGCCGGTGGCGACCTGCGTCGCGCCGTCTGACCTGGTCCGCCTCGTCCATCCGCTCAGCCGCACCGCCAAGCGGCTCGCCGCCGGCCAATCGATCACCATCGTCGCCATCGGCTCGTCCTCGACCGCCGGTGCGGGCGCGAGTTCGCCCGCCATGTCCTATCCGAGCCGGCTCGCGGTCGAGCTCAAGGAGCAATTCCCCCGCGCCGACATCAACGTCGTCAACCGCGGGATCAACGGTGAAACCGCGCGCGACATGCTGGCGCGGTTCGATACCGGCGTGGTTGCCGAACAGCCCGACGTCGTGGTGTGGCAGGTCGGCAGCAATTCGGTGCTGCGCGACCAGCCGCTCGAGCCTGCCGGCGCGCTGATC
The DNA here is from genome assembly GCA_945893085.1 of Rhodoplanes serenus. Taxonomy (GTDB): domain Bacteria; phylum Pseudomonadota; class Alphaproteobacteria; order Rhizobiales; family Xanthobacteraceae; genus Z2-YC6860. Next base: position 9,785 of record CAMDEB010000104.1, read on the forward strand.
CGCGAGGGCCTCGCCAAGCTGAAGGCGGCCGGCGCCGACGTGATCCTGATGAACCCGCAATACGCGCCCAAGGTGATCGCCAAGCGCGACGCCGAGCTGATGGTCGATCTGATCGACCTGGCGGCCAAGGAAGCCAACGTCGATCTGTTCCAGCGCTTCGCGGTGATGCGCTACTGGCGTCTCACCGAGAGCATCCCGTTCGAGACCTTCGTGTCGGCCGACGAGCTGCACATGAACGACTGGAGCTACGGCTGCGTCGCCAAGCTGCTGGCCGCCGCGATCGCCGAAGCCGCGACTCGCTCGACGGTGACCGCGACCGCAACCGCCCGGCGCTGAGCCGGTCCGTCCCTACACCGCTTTCAGCGCGATCAGCACATCCTCGATCAGATCGTCGGGGTGTTCGAGGCCGCATGACAGCCGGACGAACCCGTCGCTGATGCCGAGCTCGTCGCGCTGCTTCTGCGTGATGCGCTGATGCGTGGTCGTCGCCGGATGGGTGATCAGGCTCTTGGCGTCGCCGAGATTATTGGAGATCCGCACCAGCTTGAGCGCGTCCTGGAAGCGGAACGCGCCCTGTTTTCCGCCGACAACCTCGAAACCGACCAGCGTCGAGCCGCCGCGCATCTGCTTGGCGACGATCGCCGCCTGCGGATGGTCCGGCCGGCCCGGATACATCAGCCGCGAAATCTTGGGCTGCTCCGCCAGCGCCGCCGCCACCGCCGCGGCCGTATCGGTCTGCTGGCGCACCCGCACCGCCAGCGTCTCCAACCCCTTCAGCATGACCCAGGCGTTGAACGGCGACATCGACGGGCCGGTCTGCCGGATGAAAGTGTGGATGTTGTCGTTGATGAACTTCTCCGACCCCAGGATGACGCCGCCGAGACAGCGGCCCTGGCCGTCGATGTGTTTGGTGGTCGAGTAGACGACGCAATCGGCGCCGAGCGCCAGCGGGCTCTGCCACAGCGGCGTCGAGAACACGTTGTCCACCACCACCGTCGCGCCGGCCGCGTGCGCGATCTTGGAGACCTCGGCGATATCGATCACCTCCAAGGTCGGATTGGTCGGCGTCTCCATGAACACGGTCTTGGTGTTCGGCCGCATTGCCGCGCGCCACTGGTCGAGGTCGTTGCCGTCGACGATCGTCGATGTGACGCCGTAGCGCGGCAGGTAGTCCTCGACCACGTAGAGGCACGAGCCGAACAGCGCCTTGGAAGCGACCACATGATCGCCGGCGCGCACCTGTCCCATCAGCGCCAGCGTGACGGCGGCCATGCCGGTCGCGGTGGCGCGCGCGGCTTCGGCGCCCTCGAACTCCGCCATGCGGCGTTCGAACATATGCACGGTCGGATTGGCGAAGCGCGAATACTGATAGCCGGGGTCCTCGCCCTTGAAGCGGGCCTCGGCCTGGGCGGAGCTGTCGTAGACGTAGCCCTGGGTGAGAAACAGCGCCTCGGAGGTCTCGCCGAACTGCGAGCGCAGCACGCCGGACTGTACCAGGCGGGTCTCGGGGCGATATTTTCGGGTATCGGGCGCGGACATGTGAGGCCTCCTTCGGCCAACAAAAAACCGGCCGGAAAAAATCCTGGCCGGGCACACGCGTCCCCGGCCTTTTAGCAGCTTGTTTAACGTGGCGTGCAAGCCGGCCGGCTCAAATGACCACGGGATAAATCCGATCATGCGGCCGGGCTGCCTTCCCGTCAAGTCAGCCGTCGGCTACATCGAAACGCCCGCTGCACGGAGACGGTGATCGTGCCGCTCACGCCCACCCCCACGTCTAACAACGGCATCCTCCCCGACCGTATGATCGCGGCACTCGCGGAGGCCGGTGGGATTCTGCCCGCATACGAATTCGTCCCCGACCAGATCCAGCCGGCGAGCCTCGACCTGCGGCTGGGCGACATCGCCTATCGCGTGCGCGCGAGCTTTCTGCCCGGGCCGACCACCACCGTCGCCGAGCGCATCGACGATCTCAAGCTGCACGAGTTCGCGCTCACCGACGGCGCGGTGCTGGAAACCAACTGCGTCTACATCGTGCCTCTGATCGAGAGCCTCGCGTTGCCCGACGACGTCACCGCCGCCGCCAACCCGAAAAGCTCGACCGGCCGGCTCGACGTGTTCACCCGCGTGATTGCCGACGAGACCCGCGGCTTCGACCGCATCCGCGCCGGCTATCACGGGCCGCTCTACGCCGAGATCAGCCCGAAGACCTT
>CAMDEB010000105.1 GCA_945893085.1 Rhodoplanes serenus
CGTTCATTGACCATAAAAGGTGCCCAGGTATAAGGCGGCAATGGTTGTCCGAGGCTTAACGCCGCAACCTGGCATTTTGTGCGGTACCCGACACTGCCAAAATGCCTAACCCTTCTCGGGGGTTATGCCTCAGGGCTTGGTGCCCCAGAACACCTCGATCCCCTTCCAGAGAAACGTCCCGGGATTGTCGACCAGGCCGGCAAACGCCTTTTCGAGGTCTTCCGGGCTGTAATACGGGAACTGATCGACCCGAAATCCGATACGGGAGAACACCTTCTCGATCAGATACTCGATGTGCATGTCGAGCTTCGACAGCATGGTGAACTCGGGACCGAATGTGATCTCCGCCAGCACGACGTTGCGGCCGCGCTTCATGATGCGCAGCAGCTCCTGGCCCGTTTCGGTCCAATCGTCGGTGTGCTGGACGGCCTGCAGGACCGCGGCGCAGTCGTAGGCGCCGTCGGGCACATCGGCGGTGTAGGTCCACTGCCACGTCGCCAGTTGCCCGCCCCGCCCGCGCTTGCCGCTGAAATAATTGTCGCGCGCCTCGTCGGTGATATCGATGGCCCGCAATTCGCCGCTTGGTCCGATGCGGCCGCGGATGTCGTCGATAAAGCCGCAGGATTCCAGCGACTCGCCGATGACAAGCACCTTGTCGCCGGCGCGCAACGCCATCTTGTCGTAGACCATGTCGCGCACGACGCTCGCCTTGTTCCACATGTAGGGCAGGCCGCCGAGCATCACGGCGCGGCACCAGCGTTCCTGCTCCTTGGGATCGCCGATGATGGCGCCGAACCGGGCGATGTCGTGCGGCTGCATCCAATCCCAGGGGTTGGTGCTGGCAGGCTTCTTCATTGCTGGCCTCATGCTGGGGACGCTCGTGGTCCATGCTGTTTGGCTCATGCGCTGCTGTCAACGCGGCGGCCCACCACCGAGCCGGCAGGTTGCCCACTGGTGGCTTCCCGCATAAGCTTACCGCTCAGAATAGCTCCGCCGATTGGTAAAAGGGGTCGCGTATGTCAGCGTCGGGAGAAGAGCGGATCCGGCAGCTCACCAAGGGCATGCTGCGCAAGAAGCTCTATGTGGTGCTCTCGAAAGGCGCCGCGACGCCGGCACAGATCGGCGCGGTCCTGCCGGACCATCTCGAATACATGATCGGTTTGGAGAAGAAGGGCGTGCTGTTCGCATCCGGCCCGCTCACGGCCGGCGAAGGCCAGCCCGCCGGCGACGGGCTCACCATCCTGCGCGCGGCGAGCGCGGACGAGGCCCGCGCGATCGCCGCGACTGATCCGTTCGTCGTCAACAAGCTGCGCAGCTTCGAGGTGCGGGAGTGGACGGTGATGGAGGGTTCGCTGGGGCTGAAGGTGAATTTCTCCGATCAGTCGCTGGAGATCGCGTGAGCAAACAAGAAGCGCAGCGTGGGAATTAAAATGCAAACAGTGGGTTTCGTCGGCGTCGGCAAGATTGGGATGCCGCTCTCAGAGAACCTGATCAAGAGCGGGTTCCGCGTGCTGGGCTATCGCCGCGGCTCGCTGGCCGAATTCGAGAAGATCGGCGGCGTGCCGGCGAAATCACCCGCCGACATCGGCGCGCAGACCGACATCGTATTTTCCTGCGTGCCCGTGACCGAAGCGATGAACGAGGTGGTCAACGGGCCAAACGGTCTGATCCATTCGGCGCGGCCAGGCCAGATCATCGTCGAGCTCGGCTCGCATCCGGTTCCGGACAAGCAAAAGCACGTCGCGACGCTCGCCCAGAAGGGCGCGATCTATCTTGATGGAGAGGTCAGCGGCACACCCGGCATGGCGGCGGCGCGCAAGGCCGTGATCTATCTCGCCGGAGACGCCGCCGCCTGCAAAACGATCGAGCCGGTCGTCAAGGGTTTCGCCGATCTTTGCCTGTATCTGGGGCCGTTCGGCTCTGCGACCAATGTGAAACTGATCAACAACATGCTGGTCGCAATCAACATCGCCGCTGCGGCCGAAGCTGTCGCACTCGGAATCAAGGCCGGCGTCGATCTCGATCTCATGATCAAGGCGATCGCAAACGGCAGCGGCGGCTCGACCCAGTTCGGCATCCGCGCGTCGTGGATGGCAGAGCGCCGATTCAAGCCGGTGCAGGGTTCGCCGGCGCTGCTTTCCCACTATTTCGAGAAGATCGAGGGGCTGGCCGATTCGAGCGGCTCCGCGACGCCGCTGTTCGACCGCGCGACTGAGGTTTTTCAGCGGTGCGGCGAACTTGGCCTGGCGGAAGAGAACGATTGCGCCATCATGGTCGAAGTCATCAATTCCATACAGAGGCCGAAGAAATGATCCAAAAAGACGACAGACAAATGATCCGCGTGAAGAAGATCGCGCACGCGACCTATGAGACGCCTGACCTCGATCAGCAGGTGGAATATTACACCGACATCCTCGGCCTCAATCTCGTCGCCAAGGACAAGGACACAGCCTATCTCGCCTCGACCCTCGATCATCATTCGGTCGTGCTGCGCAAGGGCGGCGCGGCGCAATGCGTGAAGCTCGGTTTCCAGATCGGCCCGGACGACGATCTCGACGCCTTCGACAAGCAGACCGCCGCGCACGGCGTCAAGACACGCCGGCTGAAGGACCCGGAGCCGACGATCTCCGACATGGTCGCCTTCGAGGATCCGAAGGGCACGCTCATGGAGGTGTTCAAGCGCCCCGAGCCGCAGAACCAGAATTTCCCGAAGAAGGGCATCATTCCGCACAAGATCGGCCACGTCGCGTTCCACTGCGCCGACGTCAAGCAGGTCACCAAGTTCTATCTGGACGTGCTGGGTTTCCGCGAGTCGGACTGGATGGCCGACTTCTTCTCGTTCCTGCGCTGCGGCACCGACCATCACACCATCAACCTGATGGGCACCGGCAGCAACCGGCACTTCCACACCGCGTTCGAGCTGCGCGACTGGGGCCACATGCAGACCGCCTGCGATTTCCTCAGCCTCAACGGCTACAAGCTGATCTGGGGTCCGGGGCGGCACGGCATCGGCCACAATCTCTTCGCCTATCATCGCGCGCCGAACGGGCTGATCACCGAGCTGTTCGCCGAGCTCGACCGCATGAACGAGGACCTCGGCTACTTCGAGCCGCGGCCCTGGCATCGCGACCGGCCGCAGAAGCCCAAGGTCTGGGCCAAGGACCCGTCAGCGTCGAACTATTGGGGCATCATGCCGACCGACGAAATGCACAAGTAAGACGCATCACAACGACGCGGCGCACATCGATGCGCCGGGCAAAGGGAGGAGACCATGCTGAAGGTGTGTTGGAATGCGCTGCGCGCGTCCGCCGCAGCGTTGCTCACAGGACTGCTCTTGCTTGCGAGCGCCCCCGCATCGGCGCAAACCAACCCGATCAAGGTCGGCATCGGCGTGGCGCTCACGGGCGGCAGCGCATCTCCCGGCCGGATGCTGCTGGCCGCCATCGAGATATGGCGCGACGACGTCAACGCCAAGGGCGGACTGCTGGGCCGTCCGGTCGAAATCATTTCCTACGACGACCAGAGCACGCCGTCGAACGTTCCGGGCATCTACACCAAGCTGATCACGGTCGATAAGGTCGATCTGCTGCTCGGTCCCTACGCCACCAACTTCGTGGCGCCGGCGATGCCCACGATCATCCAGCACAACAAGATGACGCTCAGCCTCACCGCCATCGGGATCAACCGCCATTTCAACTATCCGAAATACTTCTCGATGGTTCCGGTCGGCCCGGATGGCGTGAATGCCTTCTCGAACGGCTTCTTCGAGATTGCCGCGGAACAGAAGCCGAAGCCGCAGACCGTCGCAATCCTCGCCGCCGACGCCGAGTTCGCGCGCAGCGCCTCGGATGGCGCCCGCGAGGAGGCCAAGAAGCGCGGCTTCAGGATCGTCTACGACCAGAGCTATCCGCCGAACACCACGGACTTCGCACCGGTGGTGCGCGCCGTGCAGGCGGCCAATGCCGACATCGTCTATGTCGCGGCCTATCCGCCGGACAACGTCGGTATCATCCGCGCCGCCAACGAAATCGGTCTGACGCCGAAGATGTTCGGCGGCGCGATGATCGGCATGCTGATCACGCCGATCAAGATGCAGCTCGGGCCGCTCACGAACGGCCTGGTGATTGTCGAAACCTTCCTGCCGTCACCGAAGCTCGATTTCCCGGGCCTTGCCGACCTGATGAAGCGATATCAGGCCAAGGCGCCGGAGCTCAAACTCGATCCGATCGGCTATGCCTTCGTGCCGATGGGCTATGCGGCAGGGCAGGTGTTGGCGAAAGCCGTAACCGAGACCAAGAGTCTCGATCACGACAGGCTCGCGGCCTATGTCAGGAGCAACAGCTTTGACACGGTGGTGGGCAGCGTTGCCTTCGGCAAGGACGGTGAATGGGTGAAGCCGCGCCAATTCACCACGCAGATGCAGAACGTCGCTCCCAACAACCTCGACCAGTTCCGCGACGGCTCGAAGCAGCCGATCTTGTGGCCGCCGGAATGGAAGACCGGCAACTTCATCTATCCCTACGCCGACGCAAGGAAGAAGTAAGCCCGCGCCGGACGACAGCATCCCTCTCCCCGATTTCCGGGGAGAGGGGCCAGCTCTGGTGGGCCGTTCTCATCCATGGCGGATGTTCCCACAAACGTCACGCTTCGTTCGCAAGGAACGAATCGCTTCCGAATCGAAACCGATTTCTGCGGGACAATTTTTCGTTAATGCGATCGCATCGATCGCAAGCGGAGCGTTAAGCAGGAACGCGCGGATGTTCTCCAAAACGTCCCGCTTCGTTCCGTCTGCGCGAATCGTTCTCCGAATCGAAAACCATTGCTGCGACAAAATTTTCCGTTAATGCTCGCGATTCATTTGGCCATCGCTGGCGAGCGACGCGCGGCCGGCAGATATTGCGGGCGCATCTCCGACGTCGTCGCCTTGTCCTGGATCGGCGCGCGCGGCAGCCGCGCCTTCCCCGGCTCCATGGTGAAGGTGTAGTCGAGCGTGTACCACGGCGCCTTGACGCCGGGCGCCGGCGGCGTGCCGCTCTCATGGCGGACGTAGTCGCCGAGCAGCGCCTTGGTGACGCCGAACTGCACGTCGGTCTCGATGTTCGGGTCTTCCGGCACATAGACCTGCGAGATGTGGGTCTTGAAGCCCTCCTTGAAGATCAGGAAATGCAGGTGCGCCGGCCGCATGTTGTGGCGGCCCTGGGCGCGCAGCAGATCGCCGACCGGTCCGTCGATCGGAATCGGATAGCCCGCCGGCAGGATGCTGCGGAAGCTGAAGCGCCCTTCGGCGTCGGTTACGAACTTGCCGCGCAGATTCATGTCGGCCTGGGTCGGGTCCTGGTTCTCGTAGAGTCCCTCGGTCGAGGACTGCCAGATATCGACCTCCGCGCCCGCAACCGGATCGCCCTTGCCGTCCTTCACCCAGGCGTCGACGAACATCTCGGCGCCGGGCGTCGGCGAGCGGATGATCGAGCCGCCGTTCTCGGTGCGCGGCGAATCCAGGCGCCAGAACGGGCCGAGCAGGTTGGCGGTGGTGTCGGTCTGGCCGTTGTTGCCGTTGTTGAGCAGGCAGACCAGCGTCGAGACGCCGAGCGAGCCGGACATCAGCACGGCTTCGTTGTGGAAGGCGTTGGTGTGCTTGCCGATGGAATTGATCACCTCGCCCGCCTGGCGGAACTCATCCTCGGTCAGCCGCACCTCGCGGACGAAGGCGTGCAGATGCTTCACCAGCGACGTCATGATCTCCTTGAAGCGAGGGTCCTGCGCGCCCTCGAGCTCGGCCAGCACGGCCTTGGTGACGGAATCCGGACCGTCGATAATCATGGGGTCATTCTCCCGGCGGCGTACGCCGCCTGCTGCTATCGTCGCCTGAATTGATATGCTCCCGCCCGGGTGTGCTCAATCCCCCGCACCAACGCCCGGGCCTCAAGGCTCAAGTCCCAAGGCTCAAGTCCCAAGGCTCAAGGCTCAAGTCCTAAGGATCAGGAATGACACCGCACCGGATCGACACCCATCATCACCCCTATCCCAAGGCCTATGTCGCCAAGACCGGCGACGTGCTCAAGCGCACCACGCACACGTTCTACGACGGCCTGGTCAACTACCATCCCAGCCAGGCGATCGAGGCCATGGACCGCGACGGGGTCGCCGTGTCGGTGCTGTCGATCGCGACGCCGAGCGTCTGGCTCGGCGACGCCGAAGCCTCGCGCGTGCTGGCGCGCGAGTGCAACGACGAGTGCGCGAAGATGCAGGCCGACTACAAGGGCCGCTTCGGCCATTTCGCCTCCCTGCCCCTGCCGGATACCGACGGCAGCCTGCGCGAGATCGAATACGCGCTCGGCAAGCTGAAGGCCGACGGCATCGCGCTCACCACCAACTACGCGGACAAGTATCCCGGCGAACCGGCGTTCGCTCCGGTGTTCGAGGAGCTCAACCGCCGCAAGGCGGTGGTCTATTTCCACCCGACGGCGGCAAGCTTCGCCTTCAACCTGATCCCGGGCGTGCCGCCGCCGACCATCGAATTCCCGTTCGACACCACGCGCGCGATCACCAGCCTGCTGCTCAGCGGCACGTTCGCGCGCTGCCCGGACATCAAGTGGATTTTCTCGCACGGCGGCGGCGCGCTGGCGATGATCGCGGCGCGGCTGGTCAGCTTCGCCGGCAACCGGCCGCAGCTTGCGCAACACGTGCCCAACGGCGTGATGCACGAGCTTCGCAAGCTTTATCTCGACGTCGTCGGCCTCAACAGTCCCGGCGCGCTCGCGGCGCTGCTCGACATCGTGCCGATGTCGCAACTGCTGTTCGGCAGCGACTATCCGTTTTATACGCCGAAGCACGGCGTCGACGATCTGGCGAAACTGAAGCTGGATGCAGCGGGGCTGGCGGCGATCGAGCGCGGCAATGCGCTGAAGCTGCTGCCGGGGTTGCCGCACTGACAGCGCGACACACACAACTTGTCATGCCCGCGAAGGCGGGCATCCAGCCTTGGGCGAAGAAAGAGTTGGATCGCCCGCCTGCGCGGGCGATGACACCGGAGGTTTTGGCGCGGGCGAGATGACCGCGAGTGCAACGCTTACGTCCCGCCCTGCTCTTTATCCTTGAGCGTCTTGAGCATCGCGCCGCCGTTGTTGGCCGCCCACAGCGCGCCGGTGGCGGCGGCGAGCTCCATCACCGTGTGCAGTTCCTCCCAGCTCGCGCCGGCCCGTCGCGCGGCCGCCGCATGCGCCTGCGCGCCGACCGGATTGTGCTCGGCGAGCAGCATGCCGAACAGGATGAGCTGCGTGGTCTTCACGTCGATGTGCTTGGAGTAGAACGCTCCGGCGCGCAGTTGCTCGGACACGCGCAGGAAATCCGGATTGACCTCGCCGGAGAAGGCGAAGCGCGCCGCCGGCAGCGGCGGCAGCGTGCCGAACAGCTCGACGTAGCTGTCGCGGAATTTCTCCAGATCGGCGGGCAGCTTTTTCTTTTCGCTCATGGTCGGTTCATTCCACCTTGATCTTGGCGTCGACGATGATCTTGCGCCACTTCGGCTCTTCCGACTTGATGAAGCTCGTCAGTTGCTCCGGCGGCCCGGCGATCGACTGGAAATAGTAGCGGTCGAGGAAGGACTTCTTGAACTCGGCCTCGGCGTGCATGGCGCGGATCTCGCCGTTGATCTTGGCGACCACGTCGGGCGCCATGCCGGCCGGTCCGAACAGGCCGAACCAGGACACCGCCTCGTAGCCCGGCACGCCGCTCTCCGCCACGGTCGGGATCTCCTGCAAGGCCGGCATGCGCTTGCTGGCGCTCACCGCGATGAACTTCACCTTGTCGCTCTTCCATTGTGGGACGGCGGTGCCGACGCTGACGAACATCATCTGGATGTGACCGGCGATGACGTCGGTCAGCGCGGGCGTCGCGCCCTTGTAGTGCACGGCCTGGAACTTCGCGCCCGACATGTTCTGCAGCAGCTCCATGTTCATGTGGCCGCTCGAGCCGATGCCGAAGGTGCCGTAGTTGATGGTGGCGGGCTTCTGCCGCGCCATGTCCAGCAGGTCCTTGACGCTGCTCGCCTGCACCGACGGATGCGTGATCAGCGCGTGATTGATGATGACGAGGCCGGTGAGCGGCGTGAAGCTCTTGTCCGGATCGTAAGGCAGCTTGGGATAGAGGCTGGGATTGGCGACGAACGTGCCGTCCGGGCCGATGAACAGCGTGTGGCCGTCCGGCGGCGACTTGGCGACGTACTCCGCCGCGATCGAATTGTTGGCGCCGGGCCGGTTCTCGACCACCGCCTGCTGGCCCCAGCGCTCGGTGAGCCGCTGTGCGAGCTGCCGGGCCAGCGTGTCGGTCACGCCGCCGGGCGACGCTGGCACCACGATGGTGATGGTCTTGCTGGGATAGGCGGTCTGCGCTGCAACCGGGCCGACGCCCAGGGCGAGCAGTCCGCATGCCAGCAATGCACCAAGCGATTGGGTCATCTCGGCCTCCTCCCGGATGTTTTCTTTGCGCGAGTATCCCCGATTTGGCCGCGACTGCCTATGGGCGAGCGCCATTCGCTTGATCGGCGAGGGGCGGCAATTCTACAGTGAACCTGAAGGCGACAGTTCGCGTGCCGGAGTGACGAAGCGTATGAGCGACAACGGAAAACGGCCGCCGGTGCTGGTGATCGGCGGCGGCATCGGCGGGCTCGCGACGGCGCTGGCGCTGTCGCGCAAGGGCGTGCCGGTGCAGGTGATCGAGCAGGCGCCCGAGTTCAAGGAAATCGGCGCCGGCATCCAGCTTGGGCCCAACGTGTTCCGCATGTTCGAGTACCTCGGGCTGACCGAGGAAATGAACAAGTGGGCGGTGTTCCCGCAGGGCCTGGAGATGCGGGACTCGATCACCGGCAAGACCTTCGTCGAGCTGCCGGTCGATCATCGCTTCTATGAGAAGTATCACGCGCCCTACGCGGTCGTGCATCGCGCCGACCTGCTCAACGTCATCTACGACGCCTGCAAGAAATCCAACCTCATCCAGCTCATCACGTCGCAGAAGGTGGTCGGCATCGAGGACAACGGCAGCGCCGTCACCGCGCGCACCGAAAGCGGCCAAAGCTTCACCGGCGCGGCGCTGATCGGCTGCGACGGCCTCTGGTCGACCATCCGCTCGATCATCGTCGGCGACGGCAAGCCGGCGGTGTCCGGCCATATCGCCTACCGCGCCGTGATCCCGACCGCCGACTGGCCGAAGGAATACCGCATCAACAAGATGATCCTGTGGGGCGGCGAGAAGACCCACCTGGTGCATTACCCGCTGCGCCGCGGCGAGCTGTTCAATCTCGTCGTCGTGTTCCACTCCGACCGCTACGAGGAAGGCTGGGACACCTACGGCGATCCGGATGAACTGCACGCCAAGTTCGCCGACAAATGCGAGCCGGTGCGCACGCTGCTGAAGAAGGTCGAAGCCTGGAAAATGTGGGTGCTGTGCGACCGCCCGCCGATCAAGGAATGGACCAAGGGCCGCGTCACACTGTTGGGCGACGCCGCGCATCCGATGCTGCAATACCTGGCGCAGGGCGCCAACATGGCGATGGAGGACGCGGTCTGCCTCGCCGAACAGGTCGTCAAGAACGGCGACGATTACGCCTCCGCGTTCAAGACCTACCAGGACATGCGCTATCTGCGCACCGCGCGCGTGCAACTGATGGCGCGGGTGTTCGGCGAGATCTATCACGCCTCCGGCGTCAATCGCGAATTGCGCAACCAGGTGCTGAGCGAGTGGCCCACGCAAGGCGGCGTCGACATGTCGTGGCTCTACGGCCACCAGGCGCACCTGCCGCGCGTCGAACGCGTCTCGGTGCCCAAGCAAGAGCTGCCGTTCTAATCAACAATCGTCCTTCAAGGGGGAATATGCGATGTCGAAGCTTGACGACCTGATCGAAGACCTCGTCACCGCGAACCGCATCCTGGCCACGCAGAACATCGTCGACTCGTTCGGTCACGTCAGCATCCGCAATCCGAACAATCCCAAGCGCTATTTCCTGTCGCGCTCGCGCGCGCCCGAGCGGGTCGAGACCGCCGACATCATGGAGTTCACGCTGGAGGGCGACCCGGTCGACGCCAAGGGCAGAAAGCCGTATCTCGAACGCTTCATCCACGGCGCGGCCTACGAGGCGCGGCCCGACGTGATGTCGGTCATCCACAATCACAGCCCGGGCGTGATCCCGTTCGGCGTCACCGGCCGGAAGATGCGGCCGATCATGCACATGTGCGGCACCATCGGCCACGAGGTGCCGATCTGGGATCAGCGCACCAAGTTCGGCGACACCGATCTGCTGGTCGTCAACATGGCGATGGGCCGCGACCTGGTGAAGAAGCTCGGCAAGGGCCGCACCGCGCTGATGCGCGGCCACGGCTGCATGGTGGTCGGTCCCGATCTGCGCGCGACGGTTTATACCGCGGTCTATCTGGAGCTGAACGCCAAGCTGCAGATGCAGGCGGAGGCGATGGGCAAGGTCAAGTTCCTCACCAAGGGCGAAGCCGATAAGGTCGCGGCCTCGACCACGCCCACCAACGTCAACCGCGCCTGGGAGAACTGGTGCACCAAAGCCGGGCGGCCGTATCGTATAAGGAGTGAGCCGCGCACCACACCCACCGACCTCATCCTGAGGAGCGCGCAAAGCGCGCGTCTCGAAGGATGGGCCGCGGGTGAGGCTTCGGACCGGAGAAGATAAGGTGCAACGCCGGTGTCCGCGTCCGATGGTTCGAGACGCGGTCCTGCGGACCGCTCCTCACCATGAGGTCGGTGGATATTGAACCACTTACGGATGAAACCGCCGGACTCGCCATGACGAATCGCAATCACATCTCCCCCGACGACCTTGCCACTCTCGGCGAACTCGAACGCAAGGTGCTGTGGCTGGCGAGCTGGACCATCCATCACGCCAACCATCTGCGCGACAGCGCCGACGGGCTGAAGGTCGGCGGGCATCAGGCGTCGTCCGCCTCGCTCGCCACCATCATGACCGCGCTGTATTTCCGGGCGCTGCGGCCGCAGGACCGCGTTGCGGTCAAGCCGCACGCCTCGCCGAACTACCACGCCATCCAGTACCTGCTCGGCCGCCAGACGCAGGACAAGCTCGAAAACTTCCGTGGCTACAAAGGCGCCCAGTCCTACCCCTCGCGCACCAAGGATAGCGACGACGTCGATTTCTCCACCGGCTCGGTCGGTCTCGGCGTCGCGCAGACGCTGTTCTCGTCTCTGGTGCAGGACTATGTGCGCGCGCACGGCTGGGGGCTCGAGCGCCCGGAAGGCCGGATGATCGCGCTGGTCGGCGACGCCGAGCTCGACGAGGGCAACATCTTCGAGGCCATGCTCGAAGGCTGGAAGCAGGGTCTGCGCAATTGCTGGTGGATCATCGACTACAACCGCCAGAGCCTCGACGCGGTGGTGCGCGAAGGGCTTTGGGAGCGCTACGAGCAACTGTTCAAGAACTTCGGCTGGGACGTGGTGATCCTTAAATACGGCTCGCTGCAGCAGGCGGCGTTCCGCGAGCCGGGCGGCGAGCGCCTGCGGCAGTGGATCGACGCCTGCCCGAACCAGCTCTATTCGGCGCTGGTGTTCCAAGGCGGCGCCGCCTGGCGCAAGCGGCTGCTCGACGACATCGGCGACCAGGGCGCGGTCACCAGGCTGATCGAGGCGCGCTCCGACGACGAGCTGGCGCGGCTGATGAACAATCTCGGCGGCCACGATCTGCCGTCGATCGTCGAAGCCTTCGACAGCATCGACCACGACCGGCCGACCTGCTTCATCGCCTACACCGTCAAGGGCTTCGGCCTGCCGATGGCCGGCCACAAGGACAATCACGCCGGCCTGATGACGCCAACGCAGATGGATGGCTTTCGCACGGCGATGGACATTCGTCCGGGGCACGAGTGGGACCGGTTCGAAGGTCTGTCGGCGCCGGCGGACCAATTGCAGGGTTTTCTCGACCGCGTGCCGTTCGC
>CAMDEB010000106.1 GCA_945893085.1 Rhodoplanes serenus
CAGAAGCCCTGGGTCTCGCCGCGCTCCATCGCCAGGATCAGCTCCGAGCTGCCGTGATAGCCGAGCACGACCTTGAACTTGGTTCCGGTCAGCTTGTTGGCGGCCTTGGCAAACACCACCTCGGTCGCGTCGGAGCCGGAGCCGCCGACGATCAGCTCCTTGGTCATCGCCTCCTGCAACGTTTTCACCGGAGCGGTGTGCCAGGCGACGCAGGTTGTGTATTCGACGTTCGCGGTGCCCAGCCAATTGAACTTGAGCGCGTCGAACTTGGCGTTGGCGTTGCCGAGCAGCGGCTCGATCGCGGTGGTGCGGCTGGTGGTCCCGAACACCGTGCCGTCGCGCGCGGCGTTGTTGTAGAGGTGGTTGGTGACGACCACGCCGCCGGCGCCGGGCATGTGCTGGACGATGAAGGTCGGGCTGCCGGGCAGATGCCGTCCCATGTGGCGGGCGAGCGCCTGGGCGTAGAGGCTGGAGCTGCCGCCGGGCGTGAAGCCGACCAGGATCGAGACCTGCTTGCCGCGGTAGAAATCGGCGATCTGGTCCTGTGCGGCGCATTCGATCGCGCTGGCGCAGAGCGCCGGGACCAGCAGCATCAGAACGCGACAATGGCTTGGCATCGTGTCCTCCCTTTTAATCTTTTGGAGGATGCTACTCCAAAGACGGCTTGCCCTGCCGCAGGCTTTTGATGTTCGAGCGGCGTTTTTTGCCTTCGATGCGGCGGACCTTCGAGGCCCTGGTCGGCTTGGTCGCCCGCCGCGGCACCGGCGGCACGGCGGCCTCGCGGATCTGCTCGAACAGCCGCTCGCGCGCGTCGGCGCGGTTGCGCTCCTGGGTGCGGTGGCGCTGGCCGATGATGATGAGGACGCCGTCCTTGGTCAGCCGTTGGCCGGCGAGCTTCATCAATCGCAATGCGACGTCGTTCGGCAGCGACGGCGAGTGCCGCACGTCGAAGCGCAGCTGCACCGCGGTGGAGAGCTTGTTGACGTTCTGCCCGCCCGGGCCCGAGGAGCGCACGAAGCTTTCGTCGAGCTCGGCCTCGTCGATGCTGATGGTGTCGGTGATGCGGATCATGACGCCACCCCGCGGCGATGACGGCGTTCTATCCGACGAGATACTTCTTCGCCAGCACTTTGCCTTCCTCGACCGCCGGCTGGTCGAACGGATCGACGCCGAGCAGGTGCGCGGCGATGACCGTCTCCAGCATGAAGTGCATCAGCAATTCGCCGAGCGCTGCTTCGTCCACTTTGGCGAGATGGATGGTGCGCACCGGGCAGCCGTTCTTGGCCAGCGTTTCCGCGGTGGCGCGGCCCTGTGCCGCCACCAGATCGCCGATCGCCTTGCCGGCGAAGCCCGGCTCGCCCGAGAGCTTGGCGAGGTCGGCCGCCATGCGCGGCCCGCGTCCGGCGGCGTCCACGGTGACGACCGTAAACAGCTTGTCGCGCGGGCCGGCGATGAAAAGTTGGAGCTGGCTGTGCTGGTCGACCGGCCCGATGGCGGCGATCGGAGTCGTGCCCTTGCCGTCCTTGCCGAGGCTCTCGGCCCAGAGCTGCACGTACCAGCGCGTGAAGCGTTCCAGCTTGTCGGCATAGGCCATCATCACCGCAATCGGCTTGTTCGCGGCGACGGCGAGCGCGGCGCCCACCGCCGCCGGCACTTCGGCCGGAGACTTGCCGTCAAGCACCGGCGCCAGTGCTTCGGCCGCGCCCGAGCGGAATGCGCCGATGTTGAGGCCGCAGACCGCGGCCGGCAGCAGCCCGACGTTGCTCAGCACCGAGAAGCGGCCGCCGACGTCCGGGTCGTGGTCCAGCATGGGGATGTTGTGGGTCGAAAGCGTGTCTCTGAGGCCGTTGCGGTTGCCTGACTTGGCCGGCTCGGTGACGCCGACAAAATGCTGGTGCGGGTCGAGCTTGGCCGCTTTCACCGCGCTGAGCGCGGAGGCGGTCTGCATCAGCGTTTCGCCGGTGCCGCCGGATTTCGAGATCGCGACGAATCGCGTCGACTTCAGCGGCAGTTTGTCGAGCAGCGCGCCGAAGGTTTCGGGATCCAGATTGTCCATGAAGTGCAGCCGCGGCTGCCGCAGCAGGCCGAGCCCGGGCACCATGTGTCCGGCAAGCTGGGCCAGCGTCTGGCCGCCGAGGCTTGAACCTCCGGTGCCGAGGAAAACAACATCGGTGGTGTCTTCTCGCAGCAGACGCGCATAGCCGAGGATCGGGGCGATGTCGTCGCGCTTCTCCGGCAGGCGCAGCAGCGGCAGCGAGCCGTCGGCGTGCCGCGCGCGCAAGTCGGTCAGCGCATCGCCGGTGCGTGCCAACACGTCGGCGAAGCCGGACGGACGAGCGTGGTCGATGGACTGCTGAAGCGGCATGACGCTATCTACCCCGTCATGGCCGGGCTTGTCCCGGCCATCCAAGTCTTTCTCCTAGGGATAGTAAGGCGTGGATGCGACGGAACTCGGGTAAGCCCGAGTTCCGCGAACTATGTGAGGACCGCAAGTCGGGTAAACCCGACTTGCGGAGCCAAGCCCGGGCATGACGCGGCAATCAATTTGCCGCGTCCTTCGAGGTGAGGCCCTTGGGCCGGCCGACCACGGTGACCAGCATCCCGCCGGGGGCAAGCCGCTTGGCGGCGCGCTTGGCATGGTCGAGCGTCACCGCGTCGATCAGGCTGCCGCGCTTGTTGATGTAGTCGATGCCGAGGTTATCGAGCTGGATCTGCAGCAGCTGGCCAGCGATCTTGGACGAGGTGTCGAAGCCGAGCGCGTAGGAGCCCTTGAGGTACGCCTTGGCCTTGGCGAACTCGTCCTCGTTCGGCCCCTCATTGGCGATGCGGCGGATTTCCGCCTCGATGATTTCGAGCGCCTCGCCGGTGCGGTCGGCGCGGGTCTGCGTGCCGCCCATGAACAGGGCGGCGCGCTCCAGCCAGACGAGGCTCGATGAGATGCCATAGGCGAGGCCGCGCTTCTCGCGCACCTCGTTATACAGCCGCGAGGAGAACGAACCGCCGCCGAGGATGTGGTTGACGATATAGGCGGCGAAGAAATCGGGGTCGTTGCGGGCCAGCCCCAAGCCGCCGTAGCTGATGACCGCCTGCGGCACATCGAGATCGACGACGATGCGCCGTCCGGTCGCTTGCATCTGCGCTGGCGGGACCGGCGTGAGATCGCCCTTCGCCGGCAGGGCGCCGAACACGCGATCGAGCACGGTGCCGAGCGTCGCTGCGTCGATGTCGCCCACCACGGCGACCTTGAGCGTGTCACGCGCCAATACGCGCCGCGCGTAGGTCTTCAGGTCGTCGCCGGTGATCAGCGGCACGGATTCCAGCGTACCACTGCCGGGCCGGCCGTAAGGATGGTCGGGAAATGCCGTCCTCCACCACAGCCTGCTGGCAATGCTGTTCGGACTGGTGGTCTCGCGCCGCAGACCTGACAACACCTGGGCGCGCACGCGCTCGATTGCATCGGCATCGAACCGCGGCGCGGTGAGGGCGAGCCGCATCAAGTCGAGGCTCGCCTCCTGGCGGTCGCGCAGCATGCGGATCGAACCGGTGACGTAGTCGCGGGTTGCCGAAAAGCGCAGCTCAACGGCGTTGTCTTCGATCTTGCGGTGAAATGCCTTGGTATCGAGGTCGCCCGCGCCGTCGTCCAGCAGACTTGCGGCCAGACTGGCGACGCCCGGTTTTAGCGCGGGATCCTGACTGGCGCCGCCCTTGAAAGCGAAGTGCATGGCGATGAGAGGAACCGAGGGCTCGCGCACCAGCCAGGCCTCGATCCCGCCGGGCGAGACCATACGCTCGATATTGGTCGCCTGCGCCGGCGCAGGCACGAGCCAGGCGAGGGCGAACGCTGCTCCCAGCGCAGCAGCGGTGCGAACGATGGAATTGCGAATGCTCACGAGCGCTTTTCCCCCGGTCGCGTCTCTTCCTTGATGAGGTAGCCGGTGACGGAGCGGCGTTTGTTGAGCCAGGTCCGGGCTGCTTCGTTCACCGTCTCGGCGTTGACGGCGCGGATGCGCTCGGGCCAGCTCTTAACCCGTTCCACGGTCGAGCCGGTGGTGAGGGCGACGCCGTACCAGCGCGCCAGCGTGGACTGATTGTCCTGCGCATAGATCGCCTCGGCGATCAGCCGGCTCTTGGTGCGTTCAAGCTCGTCGGCGTTGACGCCGCCGGCGATGACGTCTTCGATCACGGCGTCGACCGCCGCCTCGAGCTGCGGCAAGGTGGTGCCGGGCTTCGGCGAGCCGTAGACGCCGAAGCGCGTGGCATCGAGCGCGGAGCTCGAATACCAGCCCCCGGCGCTCAGGGCGACATCGCGGTCGACCACCAGGGCGCGATAGAGCCGGCTGTTGGTGCCGCCGCCGAGGATGTGGGCGAGCACTTCCAGGGCCTCGGCCTCGCCGGGCTTGGCGGTGGCTGCCGAGGGCACGAGATAGGAGCGTTGCACACTGGGCTGCTCGACGCGCGGATCGGCCAGCGTTACCTGGCGCGGCGCAATCTGCTCCGGTTCCTGCGGGCGAATGCGCGGGCCGAGTTGCGTGACCTGCGAAACCTTGCCGTAGGTCGCTTCGGCGAGCGCCTTGACCTCGTCGGCCGCGACGTCGCCCGCGACCACCAGGATCGCATTGTTGGGGGTGTAGAAGCGTTTGTAGAACGCCAGCGCGTCCTCGCGGTTGAGCTTCTCGATCTCATGGCGCCAGCCGATCACCGGCTTGCCGTAGGGATGGTTGAGATAGAGCGCGGCTTCGATCTGCTGGCCGAGCTTGGCGCCGGGATTGTTGGCGACCCGTTGGTTCTGCTCCTCGAGCACGACGTTGAGCTCGGGCAACACCACATCGTCGGTCAGTTGCAGGCCTGTCATGCGGTCGGCTTCGAATTCCATCAGCGTCTTGAGGTGCTCGCGCGAAGTGCGCTGGAAATAGCCAGTGTAGTCGCTGGAGGTGAAGGCGTTTTCCTGGCCGCCGATCTCCGCCACGGCCTTCGAGAAGCGCCCGGCCGGATTCTTGGCGGTGCCCTTGAACATCAGATGTTCGAGAAAATGCGCGATGCCGGACTTGCCGGGCGGCTCGTCGGCGGCGCCGACCTTGTACCAGACCATGTGGGTCACGACCGGCGTGCGGCGGTCCGGCACCACGACGACTTCGAAACCGTTGGCGAGCTTGAAATAGCTGACGTCCGGCGCCGCCGACGCGCTCGGCGCGGCTGCAAGCAACGCGCCCATGACGGCGAATGCGCCGGCGGTCGCTGCGATGGCTTGCGTCAGCTTGATGGGCACCAGGGCGGTTTCGCGCAACGTCAGTTGGTGCCCCGCATCGATTCGGTGTCCAGCGGATTGATGGGCTTGGCTCCCTTTGGCGTGATGATGCCGTAGGGCTGGTTCGGCGAAGGCGTGCGATAGCCGGCCGGCGGCTCGGTCAGGCTGTTGCGCGGCGGCTCGGTGGCGAAGGTCGCGACCTCGTCCCGGTTGGTGCCCCACAGTCCGCTCCAGGTGAACATGCTCTTGGCGCCGAGCTCGGAGAGCGTGCTCGGAGCCGTCGGGTCCTTGGTGCTGGCGGCCGGCGTCTGGCCGGTGGCTCTGCCGGTGCGGCCGAGCTGGCTCGGCAGTTCCGGCATCGATTCGTCCTCAATGCTCTTACGCGGCTTCTTGCGATCGGCCTTGGCCTGCTTGGCCCGCGTGACATCGGCGTCCTTGGGCCAGGCGGGGGACTTCTCGGCGACCGAACCGGTTTCCGGCGGCGGCAGGTTGCGGGACGGCGGCACCACCAGCGGCGAACGCTCGCGGTAGTCGATGCCGCCTTCCTGGCCGTTGCGCAGGCCGAGCGACCTCAGCATGCCCTTGAAGAACTTGGTGTCGAAGGCGTCATCGTCATCGTCATTGGCGCGCGCGCTGGTCGCGGCGGAGCCGATCAGGAGGACCACGGCCAGCGCCCCGCACAAGGCGGAGCGGGCCCAACGCTGTGTCGAAACAGACTTTGTCATGCCGTCAATCCCGTACGCGCGTCGCACCCTGAAACTCTCGGCGTATCGCGGCTTTCGGCCGGCGAGTATGGCCGGGATCAGGGCGCTTTTGCGGCGCGTTCCCCTGCGAAGGATTCATACAAGAGACCGGCCACCCCGGCAACGATAGCTACATCGGCGAGGTTAAAGACGTACCAATGGAAGCTCCAGGAGGCCGTCCGGATGTGGAAAAGCACGAAATCGGCCACCGCCCCATAGGCCGCCCGGTCGATGGCGTTGCCCACCGCCCCGCCGATGATCAGCCCCAGCGACAGCGCCGTGAGCCGCGTCCCGGCCCGGGCGAGCCAGATCCAGAGCAGCGCCACGGCGATGGCCTTGAGCGCCAGCAGCGCCCACTGGCCGAACGGGCCCTCCTGCTGGAACCAGCCGTAGCTGATGCCGGTGTTCCAGGTCAGCACCAGATCGACGAACGGCGCGACCGCGACCGATCCCTTGCTGCCGAGATCGTAGACGAACAGCAGCCACAGCTTGGTCGCCTGATCGAGCAGCGCGACCAGCGCCGCCGCGCCCAGCCCGAACGCGGTGAGCGGACCCCGGAGATATTTGGGTCGCGAATCCATCACGCTGTCGTCCCCGCGAAGGCGGGGACCCATAACCCCAGGGCTGTCATGTGAGCAGATGCGCCAGGTCGCCCCATTCCAGATTGTCTTGCTCGATCAGCCGGATTTTCCAATCGCGATTCCATTTTTTCAATTGCTTCTCGCGGCGAATTGCATCTTCGGCGTTTTCGTAGGGTTCGACATAGACAAGACGATGCACAGCATACTTCTTCACGAATTCGGAACCTAATCCGATGCGATGCTGCTCGATCCGGGTTTGCAGGTTGTTTGTGACTCCGATGTAGAGCGTTCCATAACGGCGGCTTGCGAGAATGTAGACGTGGTACACGCCAAACTCTCCGCTATCGTTCTGACTCTCCGGTGTCGTCCCCGCGAAAGCGGGGACCCATTTCGGGCGGCGGTGGTTATGGGTCCCCGCCTTCGCGGGGACGACAGCCAACAATAAACGACAGTAAACTACTCCGCCGCCCTGCGCATGGCGTCCCACTCGCGCAGCGCCTGGGCGTCGCGCGGGGTCACGTCGGGATGTTGCGGATCGCTGCCGACGGCGGGGGAGATTTTCCACGAGCGCGCGCACTTGGTGCCCTGGGCAAGCTTGGTCACCACGGCGACGCCGGCGATCTCCGGCAGGCGGAAGGCATCGGCCGGGCCTTCGCCCTCGACCAGCGTCCCGGCCGAGGTGATGCAGACCTCGGCGAGATCGATCTCGACCATGGCCGCGAACAGATCCGGATCGGAGACGTAGACGAACGGGTCGGCTTCGAGCGATGAGCCGATGCGTTTTCCCGCGCGCTCGATCTCCAGCGCGCCGGTGACGACGCGGCGCACCAGCCGCACCTTGCGCCACTTTTCCGCGAGCTTGTCGTTGCGCCACGCCGCGGGCACGGCGGGGAACGGCTCGAGGTGCACCGACGCCGTGTCGGAGCGGGTGCGCTCGATCCAGGCTTCTTCCGCGGTGAAGCACAGCATCGGCGCGAGCCAGGTCACGGTGCAGCGGAACAGCTGGTCGATCACGGTCAGCGCCGCCTTGCGCGTGCGCGAGGAGATCGGGTCGCAGTACAGCGCGTCCTTGCGAACGTCGAAATAGAACGCCGAGAGGTCGGTGGTCATGAAATGGCTGAGCGCCGCGAAGATGCGCTTGTAATCGAACTCGGCGTAAGCCTTGCGGATGAGCTCGTCGAGCTCGGCGAGCCGATGCAGCATCAGCCGCTCCAGCTCCGGCATCGTCTCCGGCGCGATGCGATCCTCGTCGTGGAAATGCGCCAGGCTGCCGAGCATCCAGCGGATGGTGTTGCGCAGCTTGCGGTAGGTTTCGATCGTGGTCTTGAGGATTTCCGGGCCGATGCGCAGGTCGTCGGCGTAGTCGGAGGCGCACACCCACATGCGCAGGATGTCGGCGCCGGACTGCTTCATCACGTCCTGCGGCGCGACCACGTTGCCCATCGACTTCGACATCTTGCGGCCCTGCTCGTCGAGCACGAAGCCGTGCGTCAGCACCACGTCGAACGGCGCGATGCCGCGCGTGCCGCAGCTCTCCAGCAGCGACGAGTGGAACCAGCCGCGGTGCTGGTCGGAGCCTTCGAGGTACATCACGGCGTCGGGGCCGCCGGCGTTCTTGCGCTTGATGCCGGCGAGGCTGGGGAAGTGCTTGGGATCTTCCAGCACGAAGGCGTGGGTCGAGCCGGAGTCGAACCAGACGTCGCAGATGTCGTCGACCTTCTTCCAGTCCTCGTTCGAGCGCGAGCCGAGGAAGCGCTCGCGCGCGCCAGCGGCGTACCAGGCGTCGGCGCCCTCCTGCTCGAAGGCGTCGACGATGCGCAGGTTGACCTCCGGATCGTCCAGAATTTCCGCCGAGCCGTCGCCCGTCTCGCGCACGAACACCGCGATCGGCACGCCCCAGGCGCGCTGGCGCGAGATCACCCAGTCGGGCCGGCTCTCGATCATGCCGGTGATGCGGTTCTGGCCGGCGGCCGGCACCCAGCGGGTCTTGCCGATCTCGCGGAGCGCGATGTCGCGCAGCGAGCCGCCGAAGCCTTCGATCGGCTTGTCCAGCGCGATGAACCACTGCGGCGTGTTGCGGAAGATCACCGGCTTCTTGGAGCGCCAGGAGTGCGGGTACTGATGCTTCAGCCGCCCGCGCGCGATGATGTTGCCGGCCTCGACCAGCGCCTTGATGACGGCGTCGTTGGCGTCGCCCTTCTCGCCCTTGTCGTTGATGACGCGCTTGCCGGTGAAGCTCGGGGCCTGCTCGGTGAAGGCGCCGTTCTCGTCGACGGTGTAGGGAATGGTCGGATTGATGCCGCGCGCTTCGAGCGCGCGCGCGTTCGCGGTCCACACGTCGAAGTCCTCGCGGCCGTGGCCCGGCGCGGTGTGGACGAAGCCCGTGCCGGTGTCGTCGGTGACGTGGTCGCCGGGGAGGAGGGGGACGGTGAAGTCGTAGCCGCCCATACTCTTCAACGGATGTTCGCAAATAATCCTTGAAAGCTCTTCTGCTAAAACTTCGCGTTCAGTCCAAAGGTTTTCAATTCGCGCAGCTCTCATAAACTCCATTCTGAGGTTCTTTGCCAGAATGAAGCGATCACCGGGTTTGGCCCAACTGCTTACGCCCTGTTGAGGCTGCACTACAGAATAGAGCTCGTAATCAATTTTTGGAGAAAAGCTAATGGCGCGATTACCTGGAAGCGTCCAAGGTGTCGTGGTCCAAATAATGATGGACACACCTTTCAGATCGGCATTCTTTTTTTTGGTTGTTTCTTCGTCTGCATTTGCCAGGAAGGTTGTTTTCCCGGTTTCAGCCCGAATCGTTGGGTCGTAGCTAACAATCGGAAACTTCACCCAAACCGTATCGCTTGTATAATCTTCGTACTCCACCTCCGCTTCCGCGAGCGCGGTCTTCTCCACCACGCTCCACATCACCGGCTTGCTGCCGCGATACAGCGTGCCGTTGGCGGCGAACTTCATCAGCTCGCGCGCGATCTGCGCCTCGGCGGGAAAGCTCATCGTCGTGTAGGGATGCTCCCAGTCGCCCTCGACGCCGAGCCGTTTGAACTCCTGGCGCTGCACGTCGATCCAGTGCTCGGCATAGGCGCGGCACTCCTTGCGGAACGCGATCATCGCCGCCGGGTCGGATAGGTTCGGCTTCGGCTTGTTCTTGGAGCGGTAGTTCTCCTCCTCGATCTTCCATTCGATCGGCAGGCCGTGGCAGTCCCAGCCCGGCACGTAGTTGCTGTCGAAGCCGAGCATCTGCTGGCTGCGCGTCACCACATCCTTGAGGATCTTGTTCAGCGCGTGGCCGATGTGGATGTTGCCGTTGGCGTAAGGCGGGCCGTCGTGCAGCACGAACTTCGCCCGACCCTTGCCCGCCTCGCGCAGGCGGCCGTAGAGGTCGAGCTTCTTCCAGCGCGCCAAGAGGTCCGGCTCGCGCTGCGGCAGGCCGGCGCGCATCGGGAACTCGGTCTGCGGCAGGAACAGCGTCTGGCTGTAGTCGCGCTCGCCCGTTTTGGCGTCGCCGGTCTTGTCGTTCATGGCGGGGTTACTAGCAGGAGGGGACTACGCTCGCAAAGGATTAGGCCGGGATACCCAACGGCGGGAAGGCGTCCGGCGCCCGCGCGAGCGCGTGTCGCGCCTGGCTCGAATCCTGGTCCATGCGCCGGATCAGGTCTTCGACGCTGTCGAAGTTCATCTCAGGGCGGATCCAGGCAATGAAGGCAACGTCGAGCGCGGCGCCATAGAGGTCTCCGGAGAAGTCGAACAGGAAGATTTCGAGCAGCACCGCGCCGCTGTCGAACATCGGCCGGCGGCCGAAGCTTGCGACGGCGTCGTAGCGCGCTCCGCCAACACCGACCCGCACGGCATAGATGCCGTGCTGAAGCCCGCAATCCGGATCGAGCCGCAGGTTTGCCGTCGGATAGCCGAGTGTACGGCCTCGCTTGTCGCCGTGCACCACCTGGCCGGTGACGAACCAGGGATAGCCGAGCAGCTCGGTCGCCTCGTTCACCCGGCCCGCGGCAAGCGCATCGCGGACCGCGCCCGAGGAGACGCGCCGGCCGTCGAGCTGGAACGGCGGCACCACGTCGACGGCAAAGCCGCGCTGCTTGCCCTGCGCCGCCAGGAATTCGGGCGAGCCCCGGCGTTCCTTGCCGAAATGAAAATTGAAGCCGATGGCGGCGCCGCCGATCGCGAACCGCCCGACCAGGATATCGGCGACGAACTCCTCGGCGGTGAGGCTGGCGAGCGCGGCGTCGAACGGCAGCACGATTGCGCCGTCGAGCCCCGTCGCAGCCAGCAGCCGCAGCTTCGCCGCCTCCGAGGTCAGCCGGAACGACGGCGCCTCCGGCTGGAAGAAGCTGCGCGGGTGCGGCTCGAAAGTGAGCGCCGCCGCCGGCCGCTGCGCCGCCCGGGCGCGCGCCAGCGCCGCCCCGATCACCGCCCGGTGGCCGCGATGCACCCCGTCGAAATTGCCGATGGCGACCACGGCGCCGCACAGACGGTCGAGGGCTGGGCCCTGGCCGCGGGCGACGACGAACGGTCGGGTGGGCGGCTCGGCGGTCATCCTGCGCTGTTTAGCGCCGGAGCGTTAAGAAGCCTTAACCATTTTTCGAGTCATGCCCGCTTTCGCGCCAATTTAACGAGATGTTTAAGCGGAACTGGCTACCGTTGGCGGGCGTGGAAGGAGGCTTGGCCCGTTGCCGGAGCCCTTTCATTCGACCATGGCGGTGGAGGACCGAAGCGCCGACGGGCGCTGGCCCAACCGCCGATGGAGGGACCAATGGCTGTCGACCTGTCCATGCCGATCCTCGTCGTTGACGACTACAACACGATGATCCGCATCATCCGCAATCTGCTGCGTCAGCTCGGCTTCGAGGACGTGGACGATGCTTCCGACGGCTCCAGCGCGCTGACCAAGCTGCGCAACAAGCACTACGGCCTGATCATCTCGGACTGGAACATGGAGCCGATGACCGGCTACGAGCTGCTCAAGCAGGTGCGGTCCGATCCGCATCTCACCAGGATGCCGTTCATCATGGTCACCGCCGAATCCAAGACCGAGAACGTGATCGCGGCGAAGCAGGCAGGCGTCAACAACTACATCGTCAAGCCGTTCAACGCCGATACCCTGAAGACCAAGATCGACGCGGTGTTCGCCGAGTAGCGCCAAATTCTTTTCTGAAAGCGCTTTTCACCAGGCCAGCCGGCGCGTCACCGCTTTCGGCATCACGCCGGCGGCGGCGAAGATGTCGTTGACCGCCGCCATATCCGGCTCGTCGCGGCCGCCCATCTCCTCGGCATGGATCCCGGCGGTCACGAACAGGCAATCGAGGCCGACGCCGAC
>CAMDEB010000107.1 GCA_945893085.1 Rhodoplanes serenus
AACTTTTCCGAACCTTCCGCCAACGGATCGACGCCATTGGTGATGAGCTGCTCGACGAACTTCGGATCCTTGCCGGCCTTCACCATTTCGGCGGCAAGCTTGTCGACGATATCCTTCGGTGTGCCGGTGGGCGCCAGCATGCCGGTCCAGGACACCGCGTTGTAGCCAGGATAGGTTTCCGCGATCGAGGGTACGTCCGGGATTCGCTTCGAACGCGTTCCGCTCGACACCGCGAGCATGCGGACGTTGGGATTGGTCGCCTGCGCGTGCGCCTCCGACATCGGCACGAAGGTCGTGGGGATGTGTCCGGCGATGAGATCGGTCAGCGCCGGCGCAGTGCCGCGATAGCTCACGCTGGTCATTTCGAGGCCGGCGCGCTTGAGGAACAGCGCCATGATCAGGTTGCTGGCGCTGCCAGGTCCGCCGCCGCCGCCGTAGGGCAGCTTCTGCGGCTGGGACTTCACCCATGAGACGAACTCCGGAACGGTCTTGACCGGGAGCTTCCCATTCACCAACAGGACCTGCGGGCTGGTGCCGAGCGCGCTGATCGGAACGAAATCCTTGACCGGATCGTAGGGCGTCTTGGTGGTGTGGGGCACGATGGCGATGACGTTGGTGCTCGCCCACAGCAGGGTGTAGCCGTCCGGCGCCGCGCGGGCGACCGCTTCGGTCGCGACGATGCCGCCGCCGCCGACCCGGTTCTCGACGACGAACTGCTGCCCAAAGGCTTCGCTCAGACGCGCCGCCATCAGCCGGCCCATCACGTCGATATTGCCGCCGGGCGCGAACGGCACCAGCAGCCGGACCGGCCGTTGCGGCCAGGCTTGCGCGTGCGCCAGCCCGGTAAAGCCGAGAAAGGTGACAATGGCGAGGAGGGCGCCGAAACCGCGCCGGCGCAGCGTGTGCGTGGACATGTTTTTCATGCTGGCAGTGTATTTCGTCCGCACCGCAGACTTCAACTGCGACCAATGATTGCAGATAAAGCTGGATCGGCGCCCGCGGGCTCACGGGCGCCGATCCTCCGACGTCACCATTCATCACGCGGCTGAAACGCTCTCGAATTGTTCGACTCTTGCGATCCGCTGCCCGCTCAGCGGGAGGCGCACCGCAACAATCGTGCCGTCGCCGGGCGTCGAAAGGATGCGCATGGCGCCGCCGTGCAGCTCGATCAGCGATTTGGCGATGGCGAGGCCCAGCCCGGAACCATGATGGCTCTTGGTGAGCTGGCTTTCGACCTGCTCGAACGGCCGACCGAGCTTGTGCAGCGCGTCGCGCGGAATCCCGATGCCGGTGTCCTGGATCGCGATCATCACCGAGCCGCCGGACAGCCGGCCGCGTACCAGGATGCGGCCCTTCTCGGGGGTGAACTTGACCGCATTGGAGAGCAGGTTGAGCGCGATCTGCTTGATCGCGCGCCGGTCGGCCTTGAACCGGATGTCCGGGGCGATCTTGGATGTGACCTTCAGCTTCTTGTCCTGGGCGCGTGCGGTGACCACGCGCAAGGCGTCGGCCAGGATTTGGTCGAGCTGGACATCCTCGAGGTCGAGCTTGAGCCGTCCGGCCTCGATCTTCGACATATCCAGCACGTCGTTGATGACGTCGAGCAGATACTGCCCGCTCTCGCGGATGTCGCGGCAATACTCGTGATACTTGTCGGCGCCGAGCGCGCCGAACATTCCCGACTCCATGATCTCGGAGAATCCGATGATGGCATTGAGCGGCGTGCGCAGCTCGTGGCTCATGTTGGCCAGGAACTTCGACTTGGTCTGGTTGGCTTCCTCGGCGCGGTTTTTTTCCTCGGCGTATTTTCCCGCCATGTCGGTGAGCTGCTGGGTCTGGACCTCGAGCTTGTGCTGCGAGTTGCGCAGGTCGGCGACTGTCGCGATCAGCCGCTGCTCGCTGTCCATCAACTTCTGTTCGTGCTGCTTGAGCGGGGTGATGTCGGTGCCGACCGACACGTAGCCGCCGTCCTTGGTGCGCCGCTCGCTGATCTGCAGCCAGTGGCCGTCGTCGAGCTGCGCCTCGAACAACCGCGCGCCCGGAACGACCGGGCCTTCGCTCGCGATCTTGGTGCGGATGACGTGCTTGCGGCCGGCGGCAACGACCGACTCGTAGGACGTGCCGGCGACGATGGCCGTATCGGGGAGGTTGTGCAGCTCCTGGAAATTCGAATTGCACAGCACCAGGCAGTTCTCGGAGTCCCACAGCACGAAGGCCTCGGGGATGGTCTCGATGGCGTCGCGCAGTCGGATGTCGGCCGCAGCGGTCTTCTCCACCAGCGACTTCTGCTCGGTGATGTCGACGCCGATGCCGATCAGGTGGGCGCCGGTATCGCCCGGCTGGCGGACGATCTCGCAGCGTGCGCGCAGCCAGACCCATTTCCCGTTGGCGTGACGCATGCGGAATTCATGGTCGATGGCGCTGGTCTTGGCGTCGGCCAGTTGCGCCGCCACTTCGTAGAGCTTGATGTCGTCGGGATGCACCAGCCGGCTGACCTCGCCGAAGGTCATCAGCTCGTCCTTCGGCGGCAGGCCGAGAATGGCGAACATCGAATGCGACCAGAAGATGCGGCCGCGTGCCAAGTCCCAGTCCCACAACCCGCAGCGGCCGCGATTGAGCGCGGTGTCGATGCGGCTCCGGACGGTGTCGTAGATCAGGTCGGCCTCTCTCGCGCGCGTCGCCTGCCAGTGAAAGGCGAACCCCAGGATCAGCAGCACGAAGCCGGTGGTGGCGGACAGCGTCACGGTGAGTGTGGTGTCGGAGCGCCAGCGGGCGAGCGCATCGGCGCGCGGCTGGAACACGGTGAGCTGACCGGGTCCCGAAGGCAGCGTGCGCACCGTTGCGAGGGCGCGGTTGCCGTCAGCAAGCCCGATCTCCAGCACGCCGGCGCTGGCGCCCATGATGGTGAGCGGCTCCGCACCGCCGAGCACCGCGACAAGTCGCTGCCCGATCGGGCCACCCATGGGTGCGGTTGCGGTGATGATGCCGTCGGCGTTGCTGACGTAGATGCGGCGTCCGAAATCCGTCGCCCGCGCCGACAGCGCGCGCTCCAGCATATCCCTTCGCGTCAGGTCGGCCTTCTCCGCGCCGGCCAGCCGATCAAGCCGTTCAGCGACGAACTCGGCGACGGTTTCGAGGTCGCTGACGGCGTCGGCGATCGCCAGGCGACGCTGGTCGAGCACCTGCACCACCGAGCCGACGCCGATGGTCAGCAGGAAGGCGATGATGAGAGCGGGGACCGCGCGCCGCAACGCCGGTTCGGCAGTGAGCAGGCGGCGGTACGCGGGATTGGCGATCGACTGGGCCATGCCCTTGATCGAATCCGATCGCGTAGACGCACTCGCCGCATCGGCGCGCGCCATGCACTGCCCCCCTTTGGAAAATCCCCTGAAACCGCCCTCGGAATGATGTGCTGCATCGCCCCGAATCACTTTCGATTTGAATCGATGGCGCGACTCTTGTCGAGAGTCGGAGTCAATATTTTTCGTTAACTTTTCCACTGGAATCGTGCGAGGTGTGCAACGGCCACGACGAAATAATATCCAATAAATTCAATTGTTTATGAGGATTGTCGGCAATCCGGTCGGTTGCATTTTTCAATCGTGCGTTTCAGCGAGCGCGCGCTGCGCGATGTCGGCTGTGTCGCGCGACAAATTTGGCTGCGCAGCGACCCGGCGCAGCGCCGCTTCTGCCCGCCCGCGGCGGCCGGGTTCGAGCGCGCGCCAGCTCTTGAACGCGGAGAGCAGTCGCGCCGCGAGCTGCGGGTTCGCGCCGTCGAGCATCAGCACATTCTCCGCCACGAAATCATAGCCCGCGCCGTCGGCGCGATTGAATTGAGTCTGGTTGGCTTGCGCGAACGCACCGATCAGCGCGCGCACGCGATTGGGATTTCCGGGCGAGAACGCGGGATGGCCGGCGAGTTCGCGCACCCGTGCGAGCGTCGCTGGATTGGGTGCGGTCGCCTGCAGCGTGAACCACTTGTCGATGATCAGCGGATCGTCGCGATAACGCTGATAGAAATCCTCCAGCGCTGCCGCGCGCTCCGATACGGCGTGGAGCGAGAGGGTCGACAGCGCGGCCATGCGGTCGGTCATGTTGTCGGCGATTCGATACTGCTCGGCGGCCAACGCGATCGCGTGCGGCTCGCCGGTCGCAGCGAGGAGATCGAGGCAGACGTTCTTCAGCGCGCGCTTTCCGGCGCTGACGGCATCCGGGCTGTAGGGACCGCTCGTGGTCATGCGTCGATAGGTTTCGGTCAGGCCCGCGTTGAGATGCAGCCCGATCAGCGCGCGCAAGCCGGCGCGCGCGCGAAAGATCGCGTCGGGATCGACATCACGGCCGATCTCGCGCGCGATGTCGGCCTCGCTCGGCGGGTGCAGCACCTCGGCGATGAAGGCCGGCTCAAGCGTGCCGTCGGCGAGGATCGTGGAAAGCGCATCGAGCAGCCCTTCGTCGGCCTGCGGATCCTGGCCCGCGCGCAGCTGCGCCACGTTGCCCACCAGAAGACCGGTTGCCAGCGTCTGCACCGCCTGCCAGCGGTTGAACGGATCGCTGTCGCGCGCCGCCATCAGCCGTAGGTCGTCGGCCGATAAGTTGGCAACGAGCTTGATCGGCGCCGAGAAGCCGCGATTGAGCGAAGGGGTCGGCGGCTCGGGCACGTCGGTGAACACGAAGGTCTCCGCCGGCTTGTCGAGCATCAGCACGCCACGCTCGATCGGCCGTCCGTCGGCCAGCCGGAGCGGCAGGTCGCGGCCGTCGCGGCCGAGCAGGCCGACAACAAAAGGCATCACCATCGGCTCTTTGTTCGGCTGGCCGGGCGTCGGCCGTAGCAGTTGCGCGACCTCGAGCCGGTAGGTTTTTTCGCGCGCATCGTAGTGGCCGGAGACTACGACTTCGGGCGTGCCGGCTTGCGAATACCAGCGCATGAACTGCGTCATGTCGCGACCGCACACGTCGGCGAAACACTGGACGAACTGTTCCACGGTGGTGGCCTGGCCGTCGTGGCGCTTGAAGTAGAGATCCATGCCCTCGCGGAAGTGCTCCGGCCCGATCAGGGTCTTGAGCATCCGTACCACCTCGGCGCCCTTCTCGTAGATAGTGGCGGTGTAGAAGTTGTTGATCTCGCGATAGAGCTCGGGCCGCACCGGATGGGCGAGGGGGCCTGCATCCTCGACGAACTGCGCCGCGCGCAGGCCGCGCACGTCTGCGATGCGCGCGACCACGCGCGAGCGCTGGTCGGAGGTGAACTCCTGATCGCGGAAGACGGTCAGTCCCTCTTTGACGCAGAGCTGGAACCAATCGCGGCAGGTGATGCGGTTGCCAGTCCAGTTGTGGAAATACTCGTGCGCGATGATCGCCTCGATGTTGACGAAGTCGCTGTCGGTCGCGGTCGCGGGCGAGGCCAGCACGTATTTGTCGTTGAAGACGTTGAGGCCCTTATTCTCCATCGCGCCCATGTTGAAGTCGGACACCGCGACGATCATGAAAATGTCGAGGTCGTATTCGCGGCCGAATGCCTCCTCGTCCCAGCGCATGGAGCGCTTGAGCGAGTCCATAGCGTAGCCTGCGCGGTCCTCCTTGCCGGGCTCGACGTAGATGCGCAGCGTAACCATGCGTCCCGACATGGTGACGAACTGGTCCTCGACGTGGCCGAGCCGGCCGCCGACCAGCGCGAACAAATAGGCTGGCTTCGGCCACGGGTCGTGCCAGACCGCGAAGTGCCTGCCGCCCGGAAGTTCGCCCTGGTCGACCAGGTTGCCGTTGGCGAGCAACACCGGCGCTTCGGCTTTGTCGGCCTCGATCCGCGTCGTGTAGACCGCCATCACGTCCGGGCGGTCGGGGAAGTAGGTGATGCGGCGGAAGCCTTCCGCCTCGCACTGGGTGCAATAGGTGCCGCTCGAACGGTAGAGGCCGGAGAGCTGGGTGTTCGCCGACGGATCGACCAGCGTCTCGATCTCCAGCGTGAACGGCGCGTTCGGCGGCTGCGCAATGGTGAGCCGGTCCGCCGTCGCGACGTAGCGCTCTACCGCCAGCTCCTTGCCGTCGAGCTTGATCGAAACGAGGTTCACGCCATCGCCGTCGAGCGTCTGGGGAGCCGGCGCGCCGGCCGCGGGGTTGGGCTTGAGCCTGAGCGTCGCGCGCACCGGCGTCCGGGTCGGATCGAGCTTCACGTCGAGATGCACGGTCTCGACCAGCCAATCGGGCGGGCGATACTCGGAAAGACGGACGGGTTTCGGCTCTTCGGTGCGCATCATGTCGTTGGTCAATTGCCCATTGTGAGTGGGCAGCGGTCTAGCCCGGATCGGTGGGCCGAGTCACGAAACAAGTCACGTTGCTAGATCGCGGTGTGGAGGAGGAATAGCATGACGAAAACATAAGCGCTCACCGGGGAGGTTGCCATGCCACATGCATTCGAGGCCGGTTGCGGCTGCTGCGTGCCGCGACCCGGGCTATCTCGACGTCAGTTCCTTTGCACCACGGCCGCGGCCGTCGCTGCGCCCGCCATCGCGGTAAGCGTGGTTGGCGCAACGCCGGCGGAAGCTGCGCCGCGCGCTGCAGCGGCTGGTCGTCCGATCCTGCTCAAGGGCGGCTGTGTGCTCAGCCTCGACGGCGCGGTCGGCGATTTCGAGCTGGCCGATGTGCTGATCGAGGGCAGCAAGATTTCGGCGGTGCGGCCGAACATCAGCGCAGCCAATGCCCAGGTGATCGATGCATCGAAGTGCATCGTGATGCCGGGCTTCGTCGATACCCACCGGCACATGTGGCAGGGCTTTTTGCGGAACGTCCTGCCCGACGGTTCGCTGCAGGACTATGTCCAACTCGTGCAGCGGAAATTCGGAGCGAATTTCACGCCCGACGACAACTATGCCGCCAATCTGCTGAGCGGGCTGGGCTGCATTGAGGCCGGCGTGACTACGGTGCTCGACTGGTCGCATATCCATAACTCGCCTGAGCATAGCGACGCTTCGATCAAGGGGTTGCGGGATTCCGGCGTGCGCGCGGCGTTCGCCTATGGCACGCCGCAGACCGCGTCGGGCCGCTGGCAGGAGGCGCCGCGCCACAAATACCCGGACGACATCGCGCGACTGCGAAAGCAGTATTTCAACAGCGACGATCAGCTCCTGACACTGTTCCTGGCCTCGCCGGGTGGCGCGCCGGATCAGGTGATGCCGATCTGGAAGGCCGCCCGCGACGTTGGCGCGCGCATCACCATCCATGTCGGCGTCGGCGAGTTCGGCCGCAACGCGTTCCTGGAGAAGATGCACGCGATCGAGCCGTTGAAATCGGAGACCACCTACATCCATTGCTGCACGCTCAATGACACTGAATGGAAGCTGATCAAGGACTCAGGCGGCACGGTTTCGATCGCGGGCTATGTCGAGACCCTGATGGGACACGGCAATCCGCCGACTCAGAAGGCGATCGACACCGGCATCCGCCCGAGCTTGAGCGTCGACGTCGAGACCTCGGTGCCTAACGACTTCTTCACCCAGATGCGGACGGTGTTCTCGCTGCAGAAGAACGAGGTCTGGGCGCGGCGGCTTTCGGGCGAGAAGGACGCCGGAAAATTCCTGACCGCGCGCGAGGTGCTGGAGTTCGCGACAGTCGAGGGCGCCCGCGCCAACGGCCTGGAACGCAAAGTGGGAACGCTCACTCCCGGCAAGGAGGCCGACGTCCTCCTGCTGCGCACCGACCGGCTCAACGTCATGCCGATGAACAACGCGGTCGGCGCTGTGGTGACCAGCATGGGCCCGCAAAACGTCGATACCGTGCTGATCGCCGGCAAAGTGCGAAAGCGCAATGGCCAGCTTGTCGGCGTGGATATGGCCAGGATCGGCCGGCTCGGTAGGGAGGCGCAGGAGCGCGCCTACAAGGCTGCCGGCGTGCCGAATAAGCGCATTTGAAGAATGCTAAATTGTCATGGCCGGGCAACGGTTGCCCGGCCATGACGTTCATGAGATGAAACCTTGATGACCGATCGGTTCGACATCGTTGTTGCGGGTGCAGGGCATAACAGTCTGGTTGCCGCCGCCTATCTGGCGAAGGCCGGATACCGCTGCCTGGTGCTGGAGGGCCGCTCGGTGCTCGGCGGCAATGTCGTCACCGAAGAGCTCACGCTGCCCGGCTTCCGGCACGATTCCTGCGGCACGGCGCATGTCATCCTGCAAGACAGCCCGATGATGCGCAACGACGAGCTCGGTCTTGCGGACTACGGGCTCGAATACATCCATCCGGAGATCGTCTGCCACGCGCCGTTTCTCGACGGCAGCTATCTGACGCAATACCACGACATCGACCGCACCTGCGCCGAGTTCGCCAAGTTCTCCAAGAAGGATGCGGCGGCGTATCGGCGGATGATCGAGGAATACGAAACGGTAAAGCCGCTGTTCGATGCGGCGTCCTACACGCCGATCGGTTTCGGCAAGCCGATCAACGAGCGGCTGAACGAGCATCCCGACGGCAAGAAATGGCTGCGGCGTCAGGCCCAGTCGGCGTGGGAGATCATCCGCGACAATTTCGAAGATGACCACTCGCGCTGCTTCATGCTTTGGATGGCGTTCCAGACGGTGACGCCGCCGGAATGGCCGATGACCGGGCGGCTGGCCTATTCGCTGGTGCAGGGCCGGCAGCGCTGGAGCTGGTGCATTCCCAAGGGCGGTTCGGGCGTGTTCACCGAAGTGCTGGTGCGCCTGATCGAAGAGCATGGCGGCGTCGCGCTCACCAACAAGATGGTGCAGGGCCTGATTGTCGAGAACGGCAAGTGCATCGGCGTCGAGTGCGCGGACGGCAGCTCCTATCACGCTGGGAAGGCGGTGCTGTCGACGATCCACATCAAGCACCTGATCGAAATGGCGCCGCGTAAGCTGTGGGCGGACGACTTCGTCGAAGGTGTCGAGACTTGGCAGGCCGGGCCGACGCTGTTCGTGTCACACTACGCCACCAGCGAGCCGATGACCTTCAAGGTCGAGGGGGGCACCATCACGCCGATCGCCGCCGCCATGCTGTCGACGCCGACACGGGCGCTGCGGATGGGCTACGACTTCGCCTGCGGCGTCGCCAATGTCGAGGAGCCGGTGCTGCTCGCGGTCAGCCCGACGATCGGCGATCCGACCCAGGCGCCCGCTGGGCATCACACGATCAAGATCATCGGCATGCATCCTTACGAGCTCAAGGAGGGGCCCCAGCACTGGGACGTGATCAAGGATCAGGTCGCCGAGGCCAACCTGAACTGGCTGCGGCGGTTCTCGCCCAACCTGACCGACGACAAGATTCTTGCGCGGGTGGTCGAAAGTCCGCTCGATCTGGAGCGCCGCAACCCGCATAATTGGCACGGCTCCTGTCACGGCGGTGCGCAGAACGCGGCGCAGGCGGCAGCCCTACGGCCTGCGGCCGGTTGGGCGCAGCATCGCCTGCCGATCCCGGGCCTCTATCAGACCGGATCGACAACGCACCCCGGCGGCTCGATCTCGGGCGGTCCGGGGCGAAATGCCGCCACGGTCATGCTGAAGGATTTTGGTAGAAGTTTGGACGAAGTGATCGCCAAGAAGGCCATGAAAAATGCAACGATGACGTAACGCGTCGCAGCAATCGCAAAGTGAAACACCGGAGGAGACGGGTGATGAAAACGATAAGAAAGCTTTGGCTCGGCCTTGCGGCCCTGTCGGCTGCCAGCGTGCTGTTCGGCACGCAAAGCTTCGCGCAAAACTTTCCGACTCAGCGGGTTACGATCGTCGTGCCGTTTGGCGCCGGCAGCGTCACCGACATCATGGCGCGCATTCTCTCCGAGGATTTGGGCAGGCGCTGGAATCAGCAGGTCATCGTCGAAAACCGGCCCGGCATCGCGGGGACCGCGGCGGTCGCCAAGGCAACGCCCGATGGCCATACCATCTTGCTGACGTCCAACGGTCACACGGTTGCAAACCTGGTCAGCAAGACCGCTCCGTTCGATGCGGTGAAGAATTTCGCCGGCATCACCAGGGTCTGCAACGTTCCGCTCTTCCTGATCAGCCATCCGGGCACGCCTGCCAAAAACCTCAAGGAGATCATCGCGCTGGCCAAGGAAAAGCCGGGGACCCTCAACTTCTCGTCTCCCGGTCTCGCCAGCACGACGTTCATTGCCGGTGCGCTGTTCAGGAAGACAGCCGGGATCAACCTGGTGCATGTGCCGTTCAAGAGCGCACCCGACGCCGTGACCGCCGTGATTCGGGGCGACGCGCACATGTATTTCGCACCGGTCAATCTCGCGAAGGAGATGGCCGCCGCCGGCAAGGTGAATGCGATCGCGTCGGCCACCG
Source organism: Rhodoplanes serenus (assembly GCA_945893085.1). Lineage (GTDB taxonomy): Bacteria > Pseudomonadota > Alphaproteobacteria > Rhizobiales > Xanthobacteraceae > Z2-YC6860. The sequence goes on from CAMDEB010000107.1 coordinate 10,296, forward strand.
CAAAGCGCATTCCGGATATGCCGGATGTGCCGACCTTCACCGAGGCTGGGTTGCCGTTCGTCTATGATTCCTGGTTCGGCATCCTGGCGCCGGCCGGCGTGCCGCGCCCGATCATCGAGAAGATCAATCACGACGTCGTCGCCTCGATCAAGAGCGCGGATATCAACGCGAAGCTGGTGGCGCAGTTCGTCATCCCAGTCACCGACACGCCGGCGGCATTCGACAAGATCATCCGTGACGAAACTGCGACGCTGACCCAGGTGTTCAAGGAGGCGGGCATCTAGGTCCGGCATCGCCGCAATCGCGGCGCGCCCCCAGCGCGCAGGATTCGATCGGATGGCCGGCGGCACATGTCGCCGGCCATTTGATTCCGCGGCTGGAACAGGTCCACAATGGCCGCGAAAAGTAGCGGCCGGGATCGGCCCGCAGGTCTGGGGAGGCAACGATGACAAAAAACGGCATGTGGCTCGGACTGTTGGGACTGATCGCGGCGGCATCCGGCGCGCAGGCGCAGTCGGCTAGCGACTATCCCAATCAGACCGTGCGCTTCGTGGTGCCGTTTTCCGCCGGGAGCATCACCGACGGCCTGGCTCGCGTGCTCGCCGACGAGCTCTCCAAGAGCTGGAAGCAAACTGTGCTGGTCGAGAACCGCCCGGGCATCGCCGGCACGGCAAGTGTCGCCAAGAGTGCGCCGGATGGTTACACGCTGATGCTAACCTCCAACGGTCACACCATCGCGTCGGTCGTGAACAAGAGCGTGCCTTATGATCCGGCGAAGGATTTTGCCGGAGTTACGCCAGTCGCCACCGTGCCGCAGTCGCTGATCGTGCCGCCCAACCTCCCGGCCAAGAATGTGATCGAATGGATTGCGCTTGCGCGCGCCAAGCCCGGCGAGATGAATTTCTCTTCGGCCGGACTCGCCAGCACGTCCTATCTCGGAGCGGAACTTTTCAAGCAGACCGCCAAGATCAACATCGTCCACATCCCGCAGCGCGGCGCGCCGGAAGCGATCACCAGTGTCATGCGCGGCGAGTCCCAACTGTTCTTCCTGGGCGTCAACATCGCGACCGAGCTGCACAACGCCGGCAAGGTGCGCGCCATAGCAATTGCGAAGTCGCGGCGCAGCCCGGCGCTGCCCGACGTTCCGACCGTCGCGGAATCCGGCCTGCCGGATTACCAGTACGAGTCCTGGTTTGGCGTGATGGCGCCGGCCGGCACGCCGAAGCCGATCCTCAATAAGGTCAGCGCCGACATCGCCAGGGTGTTGCGGATCCCCGAGATTGCCGACCGGCTGACTCGCCAAGGCGTCGAGATCGGCACCACCACCCCCGATGTGTTCGACGCGCAGTTCAAATCCGAGGTGGTACGCAACTCCGCGATGCTGCGCGCGGCCGGCGTCGGCAACTAGCGCGCTGCCCGATTTGTGACCAGCGGCGAGCTTCGGCCCGCTGCTAGAGTCTGATCCGTTTAAGCTGAAGCATATCCTGCGTTTCGGAAGTAGTTGGCACATTCCTGCGGCGTGAAGGCTTGCAGGAGCGCGCCGATGCGTTTCCAGGTGGCTTCGACGGTCCGCTCGGCGGCTTTTCGCA
>CAMDEB010000108.1 GCA_945893085.1 Rhodoplanes serenus
TCGGCCGCTGCCGTAGACTGGCAAAGGATTTTGAAGCGACCATCGCCAGCGCCGTTGCATGGGCGCTCGTCGCTCACATCCGTATCCTCACGCGTCGGCTGGCAAGGGCTTGAAATCAAAGGAAATCATTTTGAGTCGGACACTAAGGGAAAAGAGCGGGGGATCGGGGGATGCCCGCTTCGGATGTCTGTTCATGGATACAGCGCAGCCGAAGGATTGGGGGCAGCGTGGCGCGACATCAATGCGTTGTCGGCCGGCCGAAATCACGTGACAATACAATGGCTCTGGCTTTTGGGATCTATGATATCCCACAATGTTCAAACGGCATCGAAATAGGCGCCTAGGTGGTTGGATCTTCGCTGCCGCAGGGAATTGTGACAATGAGCGTGCTGCGATACTTCCTGCCGAACGTCTATTTGTCCATGGCGCTCTTTACTGCCGCGCCTATCGCTCAGGCCGAAGATTTTCCAACTAGGCCGGTCAAGATCATCGTGCAGACGGCGCCGGGGAGTTCGCTCGACGTGATGGCACGGCTCGTGGTCGAGCCGCTGGCGCAGATCTGGGGTCAGCAGCCCGTCATCATCAATCAGGCCGGCGCGGGCGGCCTCATCGCAGCGCGCGCCACCGCGGCTGCCGCGCCCGACGGGCACACGCTTTTCCTGGCGGGCGGCTCCGTGTTCGTCGTGCTGCCGGTGGTTCAGAACAACCTTCCGTTCGATGTGGACGAGTTCGTGCCGATCGGATTCATCGCCGACCAGCCTTATATGCTGCTCGCGTCCAACAAGCTCGGCGTGAACTCGACAGCGGAACTGATCGCGCTCGCCAAACGCCAGCCCGGCGGATTGGATTCCGTCGCGGGCACGCGCGGAGGCTTGCAGCACCTCACTGTCGAATGGTTTCGCAACCGCAGTGGCGCCAACCTGAACATGATCCATTATCCGGGTCCGGCGCAGGCGATGAACGACTTCATCACCGGTCGCGTTCCCGTAATGATGCAGACCGTCGCGCCGGTCGCCGGCATCGTCGCCGCAGGCGAGGCGAAGCTGCTCGGGGTGGCCTCGACCGCCAGGCTACCGAACTATCCCGATACGCCGCTGGTGTCGGACACTGTTCCAAGCTTCACGTCGTCGGGCTGGTCAATTCTGGTCGCGCCGAAAGGCACCCCGCAGGCGATCGCGCAGAAGATCAACGCCGACCTGCGTACCGCGCTGGGGCGACCTGACGTCATCAAGAAGTTCGAGGAGCTTGGCAACTACACGCGACCGATGACGCCGCAGGAGCTCGCCGAATTCGTTCGCAACGAGCGGGACACCTGGCGCCCGGTGGTCAAGCAGATCGGCATGGGCGCGCCTTAGCGTAAGCGCGCCGGATCATCGAGCCTTTACGCCTGCGCGTGGCGCTTTTTCGGAGCTTGCGATTTTCGGCGGCGAAAGATCGTCCGGATCGCCTCTGCGACCTCGGCGACGATGGCCGTCTGCCGGCGGTCATTGCGCCACACCAGCGTCTGGCTGAGCAGCAGGCCTTTGATCGGTGTCGCCGCCAGAGCGTACTTGGCGATGTGATCGGCCACGGCGAAATACGGAAGGATGCAGTTGGCGAGCCCCAGCCGGACGAACTCGATCTGTACGCTGCTGCTGGTCACCGCGTACTTGCATTGCAGGGCGATCCCGCTTTCCCGCGCTCTCCGTTCGATCAGGTCGCGATTGGTGCTGGGCCTCGGAAATATCACCAGCGGCGTGCCGTCGAGCTGGCCGATCGGCAAGGTCTTACGCCGCGGCCGTTCCTGCTTCCGCGATATGAGATAAACCTGATCCTCCAACAGCACCTCCATCCGGCAATTCGCAACGGGTTCGGGCGTTGTCATCAGCGCCACGTCGATCCGCCCCGCATCGAGCCCTTCCAGCAGCACGTATTGCGCGCCTTCGACGAACCGCAGGCGCACCGATTCCGGCGGCCTCTGGAACGCTGCGGCCAGCGGCGCCAGCAGCACACGGCTGACGGTCTCCGACGATCCAACGGTGACGACGCCGGCTGGCGGCGCGGTCCGGCCGCTCACCTCCGCCTGCATCGAATCGAGTTCACGCAGGATCGCGCTGGAGCGTTCGAGAAAGAGCTGGCCGCCGCGCGTCAGCGAGATGCCGTGCGGATGGCGCACCAGCAACGGCATGCTCAGCGACCGTTCAAGGTCGGCGACGCGGCGGCTCAGCGAGGATTGCGAGATGTTCAGCCGCGCCGCGGCCGCCTTGAAGCTCCTCGACACGGCGACCTCGGTAAAATAGCGGATTTGCCTGATATCCATGCCGTTCTATCCGGTTTGTCGTTTCGACATCGCTCCTTGCTAAAAAAACGTTTGTCGGCCTGCAAGGGCTTCGTTAGCGTTCATGCCAATTGTCGGCGAAAACGCACGGCATCAGCCACCAGATCGCGGGAGGTACAGACGCTTGGACGGGTCGCGGTCGCTTGACCTTCCCATAAGTCTATCAAGGCGCGGCCGGCGCTGATGCCGCACGACGCACCCTCGCCGAGTCTCGCGCGCCGCACCCGGATGCAGAACGGCAACCGGTTCAAGCTCGGCCTGTTCGGAATGAACTGCTCCGGGTCGGTCGCGACGACGGCGTCCGAACGCTGGAACGCGGGATGGCCGGAAAACCGCGAGGCGGCCCGGCTGGCCGATGCCGCCGGCATCGAGTTCCTCCTCCCGGTCGCGCGGTGGCTTGGCTACGGCGGGTTGACCGACCGCCAGGGCACCAGCTTCGAAACACTGTCCTGGGCGTCCGCCCTCCTCGCCGCGACAAAAGAGATCGTCGCTTTCGCCACGGTGCATGTGCCGCTGGTCAACCCGGTGTTCGCCGCCAAGTCCTGCGTGACGGCGGACCACGTCGGGCGCGGCCGCTTCGGCCTCAACGTCGTGTCAGGCTGGAACGTCGACGAATTCGCCATGTTCGGCGCGCAGCTCCTCGAACATGACGACCGCTACGTCTATTCCGAAGAGTGGGTCTCAATCGTCAAGAAAATTTGGCTGGAGGAAAAGCCGTTCGACTATAGCGGGCAGCACTTCAACGTGAAGAACGTCGGCGGCAAGCCGAAGCCGTTTGGCGGCACGCGCCCTCTGCTGATGAGCGCCGGATCGTCGCCCGCCGGGCGCGCGTTCGCATCGCGCCACGCTGATTGCCTGTTCATGGTGATCTCCGACGAAGCACAGCTCGCCGATGAGGTTGCAGCCCTGCGCACCGGAAAGGACGGCCTCAGCGTCTTCGCCAGCGGCCATCTGATGTGCCGGGCGACCGCGAAGGAAACGCAGGACTACTATCACTACCTAGTCCACGAGAAGGGCGACTGGGAGGCTGCCGAGGCCGCGATCCGCCGGAGGCTCGCAGGAGACGGCCGCTCGCTGCCACAGGAGCGCCTTCACGCAATGATGGAGCGGTTCATCAGTGGCGGAGGCACCTTTCCGGTGATCGGCAGCTACGACGAGGTGGCAGCGACATTGAAGCGCCTGTCCGACGCTGGGCTCGATGGCATGGCACTCGCCTCGGTGAATTACGTGCAGGAGATGCCGGTAATCCGCGACGAGCTGCTGCCGCGGCTCGAACGGCTCGGGCTGCGTGAGAAGGTGCAATGACCGTGACGGCACGCAAAACCCGGATGCAGAACGGCAACAAGTTCAAGCTTGGGCTGTTCGGCATGAATTGCTCCGGCTCATTCGCCACCACCGCGCCGGAACGCTGGCAGGCGGGATGGCCGGAGAACCTCGAAGCCGCGCGCCTCGCCGACGAAGCGGGACTCGAGTTCATCCTGCCGATCGCGCGATGGATGGGTTACGGCGGCAAGACCGACCGTCAGGGCACGAGCTTCGAGTCGCTGTCGTGGGCCTCGGCGCTGCTGGCGTCGACAGAGGAAATCGTCGCCTTCTCGACCATCCACGTGCCGCTGGTTCATCCGGTGTTTGCCGCCAAGTCGATTGTCACCGCCGATCATGTCGGTCAGGGGCGCTTCGGCATCAATATCGTGTCGGGCTGGAACGTCGAAGAATTCGCGATGTTCGGGGTTCCGCTGCGCGAGCACGACGAGCGCTACGATTACTCGGCGGAATGGGTGTCGGTCCTCAAGAAGGTCCATTCCGAGAGCGGGCCGTTCGACTACAACGGAAAATACTTCAATCTGAAGAATGTCGACGGCAAGCCCAAGCCCTGGGGTGACGGGCGGCCGATGCTGATGAGCGCGGGCTCGTCGCCGGCGGGACGCAAGTTCGCCGTCGATCACGTCGACTGTCTGTTCATGGTGATCTCCGAAGACGCCAGGATCGCCGCCGACGTCGCGCTGGCGCGTGCGACGCCTGGCGCGGAAAATGTCGGCCTGTACGCGAGCGGGCATCTGCTGTGCCGCCGCACGGCCAAGGAGACCGAGGAGTATTACCACTATCTAGTACGCGAGAAGGGCGACTGGGAAGCGGCGGAGCAGATCATAGCCAAGCGCGCCGCTGGCAATTCGCAATCGCTTTCGCCAGAATTGATGCGCAAGATGAAGGAACGCGTGATCAGCGGAGGCGCAACCTTCCCAGTCATCGGCAGCTACGACGAAGTCGCGGAGAAGTTCCTGCGCCTGTCACAGGCCGGCCTGGATGGAATGGCGCTGATCCTCGTCAATTACGTGAACGAAATGCCCGTGCTTCGCGACGAGGTGCTGCCCCGGCTGGAGCGGCTGAAGATTCGCGAAGCCCGCCGAAACTAGGAGCAACAGGCATGAGCGCGCTGCGAGACAAATACGCCATCGTCGGCACTGGCAAGAGCCGGCTCGGCCAGGTCGGCGCGAATTCGCTGGCCCTGCTGGAAGAGGCAATCAAGAACGCCCTGGACGAAGCCGGACTCACCAACAAGGACGTTGACGGCGTCGTAGTGCGCGGCCCCGACGACGTCTATTCGCATCACCAGCTCGTCGCGGCCCGGCTCGGCGTCGATGCAAGCTTCAGCACAAGCCTCGATAACGGCGGCGCAAGCCAGATACTGTCGATCATCCTCGCGGTGATGGCCATCGAGGCCGGACTCGCGACCACCGTCGTGTGCGGCTACGGACGCGACTCTTGGTCGCGTACGCACGCAAAAGGTGGCGCCGGAATCGCGCAGAACGATCTGATCCCGGCGGCGCAGCGGCCGAAGGAGCACGGTCCCGAATTCGGCCACTTCGGCGCGGTGTCGCAGCATGCTTTCGGCGCGCGGCGGCATATGTTCGAATATGGCACCACGCGCGACGACTTCGCGGCGGTCGCCATGGCGTTTCGCGAGCACGCGCTCCGCAACCCCGAAGCGGTCATGAAGAAGCCGATGACACGCGAGGACTATTACAAGGCGCGGCTGATTGTCGATCCGTTCGGCATGTTCGATTGCAGCCTGAACAGCGACGGCGCCGGCGCGGTGGTGGTGACCTCGGCGGAGCGGGCGCGCTCGCTCAAGCAGAAGCCGGTTCTGATCAAGGGCTTCGCTACCCACAACAACACCAAGGGATGGATCGAGGAAGATCATATGCTTTCGACCGGCGCGGTCGATAGCGGCGAGCGCGCATTCAAGATGGCCGGGCTCGGGCCGAAGGATGTCGACACCACGCAGATCTACGATTGCTTCACCTACATGGTCCTCACCCAGCTGGAGGACTACGGCTTCTGCAAGAAGGGCGAAGGCGGCGAATTTGTCCGGTCCGGCGCATTGCGCATGGAAGGCTCGCTGCCAACCAACACCTCAGGCGGTCAGCTTTCCGAGGCGCATGTCGAAGGCATGCTGCAGATCGTCGAAGGCGCACGGCAATTACAGGGCGTGTACGGCGTCGGACGGCAGGTGCCCGACGCGGAAATCGCGCTCATCAGCGGCCACGGCGGCAACCAGGTCTGCCACTCGACCCTGATCCTCGGAAGGGCCTGAACTCATGTCGGAATATAACAAGCCGATCCCGGTACCGTCGCAGGAATCCCAGCCCTACTGGGACGGACTGCGCGAGCGGAAGCTGATGATGCCGCGCTGCGACGACTGTAACAGCTACTGGTTTCCGCCGTCGCTGCTGTGTCCACGCTGCAATTCGTCGAAGTGGACATGGACCAAGACGAGCGGCCGCGGACGCATCTACAGCTACGTGGTCTATCACCGCGTCTATCATCCCGCTTTCGCGCAGGAGGTCCCCTACGCGGTAGCCGTGGTCGAACTGGACGAAGGACCGCGGATGTACAGTAATGTGATCGGCGTGCCGCCGGACGCGTTGAGCTGCGACATGAAGGTCGAGGTTGCCTACGAGCCGATCACTGACGCGATCACACTGCCCAAGTTCAGGCCCGTGGCAGCGTGAGGGAGGAACAGTGCCCAAAGGAGCAGTGCCTATGAGCGCCGGCGCCCTCGACGGCATCAAGGTTTTCGAATTCGCGAACTACGTCAGCGGTCCCTATGCTGGGATGCTGCTGTCGGATCTGGGCGCAGAGGTCGTCAAGGTCGAGACGCCGGACGGCGGCGACCCGTTCCGGATGTGGGGCAAGACGGACTACAATGGCACGTTCGGTTCGATGAACCGCAACAAGAAGAGCGTCACGCTTGACCTGAAGACAAAGGACGGCCAAGCCGCCGCCCGCAAGCTGGCGCTCTCGGCCGACGTCGTCATCGAGAACTTCCGCGCCGGCGCGATGGAGCGGCTGGGCCTCGGCTATGAGGCGCTGGCGGTGGACAATCCCCGGTTGGTCTATTGCTCGATTACCGGATTCGGCTCGGACGGTCCTTATCGCAGCCGCCCCGGTTACGACACCGTCGGCCAGGCGGTGTCCGGGCTGCTCGCGGTGCTGACCGACCGTAGGGCGCCGCAGCCGATGGGCATCTCGTTGTCCGATCATCTGGCCGGCACCTTCGCAGCCTATGGCGTGCTGGCGGCGCTGATGGCGCGCAACACCAGCGGGCGCGGGCAAAAGGTGGAGACGTCGCTGCTGCAGGCGACCTTGGCCTTTCTCGGCGAGAACGCCGCGACCTTCTTCGACGACGGCCGCGTGCCGTCGCGCGCGACGCGGTGCCAGCGGGCGCAGGTGTTCGCCTTCACAGCGGGCGACGGCCTGCCGTTCGTCATCCATCTCTCCTCGCCGGAAAAATTCTGGCGCGGTCTTCTGACGGCGACCAACCGCGAGGCCTTCGCGACCGACGAGCGGTTCCGGACCCGCGAGATGCGCGTGAAGAACTATGACGCGCTCTGCGCGGAGCTTGCCGCCGCATTCCAGGCCCGGCCGCGCGCGGAATGGCTGGAGTTGCTCGACGCGCAGGACGTTCCGTCGGGTCCCATCAACACGATCGACGAAGTCTTCGCGGACCCGCAGGTCGTAGCGCTCGATATGCGGAAGGAACTGCCGCATCGAACCCGGGGCACGGTCTCGGTCGTCGGCAATCCGGTGCGGATGAGCGCGACGCCGCCGCGGATCGAAACGTCGGCCCCCGAATTGGGAGCGCACAACGATGAGCTGTTGCAGGGAATGAAATGAACGCAGGGAGGATTCGAATGAGAACGGCTGCATCTTATTTTCTGGCGATTGGCGCCATCGTGACGCTGGGCGCCGCACCTGCTGCCGCACAGGCCGCGGCCGACAATCCGGCGATGTACCGTGGACCTGACCGCGAGCAGCGCCTGATCGAAGGTGCGCGCAAAGAGGGACAGGTCACGGTCTATTCCTCGATGATCGCTGATCAGGCGCTTCGCCCGATCCTCAACGGCTTCGAGGCCAAGTATCCGTTCGTGAAGCCGCAATATGTTCGCGACGACCCGCCACAACAGTTGCAGAAGGTGATGGCGGAGGCTCGAGCCGGCCGCATGGTCGTTGATGTTCTGGAAAGCACCGGACTGGAAGTCCCGGTTCGCGCGGCCGGTATCGACCAGCCGTTCTGGTCGCCGGAGGTCGAAGCCTACAAGCCCGAGCGCCGCGACCCGAACAACTACTGGGCGCCGACGCGCTACAGCTATCTCGGCGCCTGCTACAACACCAGCCTGGTCAAGCCCGGCGAAGCGCCCAAGAACTTTGAGGATTTCCTCGATCCGAAATGGAAGGGCAAGATTGCCTGGTCCAGCACCGTGATCGGCGCCATGCTGTTCATCACCGGGGTACGCAATAGCATGGGAGAGGAGAAGGCTCTCGCCTATCTGCAGAAGTTGGCGAAGCAGGATATCGCGCCTATCGCGTCGGCCAACCGCGTCGTGGTGGACCGCGTCATGGCCGGCGAGTATGCGCTGTGCCTCGACTCCTTCCTGCATCACCCGATCATCAGCGCCCGCAAAGGCGCTCCGGTCGCACCGCTGCCGCTCGATCCCGTTCTGACAGTGGTGAGCTCCGTCATGATGCCGAAGGCACCGCCGCATCCGCATGCGGCCATGTTGTTCATCGACTATCTGCTGTCGAAGGAAGGCCAGGGCAAGCTGCAGAGCGCGGACTATTTCCCGGCCCATCCCGAAGTCTCGGCGTCGCCCGATCTCGACAAGATCGTGCCACACAAGATCGGCCTGAAGGAGAACTTCATCTCGCCGCCGAAGATGAATGCGGACCTGGCCCGTTCGCGGGCGATTTACCAGGAGCTTTTCGCCAAGTGACAAACGGCAGATCGGGCGTGGATCGCGGGCGACGATGGACGGGATGACCATGACAGTTGCGCGACGCGGCGGTCGATCTTCAATGATCGGCCGCATCTCGCCGCCAGTGGTCATCCTCCTTGTTCTGCTCTGCGCCGCGATCGTCCCCCCGTTCGTGTTCCTGAGCTATTCGAGCCTGCACTACCTCGATGCGAGCGGGGCCTTCGGTGCGTTTACGTTCGAGCATTTCGCAGCGATCTTCTCGAGCCGCACGTTCGGCCCGATGTTGCTCAACAGCCTGGTTTATGCGCTGGGATCGGCGTTGCTGGCCCTTTTCATCGGGGCAGCCCAGGCTTGGCTGGCGGAGCGAACCGACGCGAGCTTCCGGCAGATTCTCTACGTCGCCTCTATCGTGTCGCTCGGCATCCCCTATGTTCTCTATATCGTCGCCTGGCTGCTGTTCCTCGGCAAAGCCGGTCCGTTTAATGCCTCCTTGCAGTACCTGTTCGGCGGTACGACGCCCTACATCAACGTCTATTCACTCGGCGGGATGATCTTCGTCGAAGGGCTCCTTTGGTCGCCGCTCGCCTTCCTGCTGCTATCACCGGTGTTCCGAAACTCCGATGCCTCGTTCGAAGAGGCGGCGAGCGTCTGCGGCGCTGGCCTGCTATCGACGCTGCGTTACGTGACGTTCCGCATGGCCCGCCCGGCGCTGCTGGCGCTGGGTTTTCTGGTATTCATCAAAGCGTCCGAATCCTTCGAGGTCCCAGCGCTGGTCGGTCTTCCAGGATCGACGCGCGTTCTGACCACCGCGATCTATCAAAAGCTGACGCTGGACATCCCACCCGACGTCGGCAGTGCATCGGCCTTCGGCGTGATGTTGCTCGTCGTGATGGCGATCCTGCTGCAAATCTATAGTCGCGTAGCAGCACAGACCCATCGCTACCAGACTGTCACCGGAAAGGGCTTCCGTCCGCGTGTGGTTCGACTTGGCCGATGGCGCTATGCCGCAGGCGCACTGATCGTTACGATCCCTTTCATCGTCGTGGTCGTGCCGCTGGCGACGATCCTTTGGGCCGCGCTGCTGCCGTACTATCAGCCGTTTAGCATGAAGGCGCTACCGCTGCTCGGCGTCGGCAACTTCGTGCAGGTGCTGAACTCGCCCTCGTTTCGCGGCGCGATCGTTAACAGCCTCGTGCTTGGCGCAGCCGCGGCGACGCTGGTGACGGTGCTGTCCGCGATAGCCGGCTGGTGTGTCGCTCGTCGCGTTGCGGGAAGCCGCCTGATCGACACACTGGCAGCGCTTCCGTTGGTGTTCCCCGCCATCGTGCTCGGTCTCGCCTTCCTGGAAATCTTCGTCCATGGCGGCGCCCGAATCTACGGCAGCCTGCTTTCGCTCGTTGTCGTGTCGGTCGTGGCCTACATGCCATATGGACTCCGCTATGCCCAGCTTGGAGTCATCCAGATTCATCCTGAGCTTGAAGAGGCTGCCGCAATTGCCGGCGCCCGGCAAACCGGGACGTTCTTTCGTGTCGTGCTGCCGCTACTGGTCCCGGCGCTCATCTCCTGCTGGCTGTTCGTGTTCCTGCTGGCGGTGCGCGCGGTGTCGCTGCTGCTGCTCCTGGTCGGACCGGACTCTCAGATCGTCGCCGTCACGCTGTTCGATTTCTGGAACAACGGCCAGATCGGCGAACTCGCGGCGCTCGGCTGTGTTTGGACGGCCATCATGACCGTGTTCAGTGTGGCCTTCCTGATCGTGGCGCGACGCTATCAACTGCCTATCGCCTGAATTTGACCCGTCGGAGTGTCGTAAGTGCTGCACGTGGAAAATCTGACCAAGGTCTACGCGCCAGGGGAAAGCGGCGGCGGCATCCGCGCCACCAGCTTTCATGTCACGGCAGGCGAATTCTACACGCTTCTTGGTCCATCGGGCTGCGGAAAGACCACCACGCTGCGGTCTGTAGCGGGCCTTGAGGAGCCTTCGTCCGGGCGTATGACGCTCGAGGACCGCGTCATCTTCGATTCGTCGACCGGCGTGTTCGTGCCGGCCAACCAGCGCAGGCTCGGCATGGTGTTCCAGTCCTATGCCGTATGGCCGCATATGTCGGTGTTCGACAACACGGCGTTCCCGCTCCGGATGTCGCGTGGGAAGCGATGGAGCAATACGGAGATCCGGCAGCGGGTGACGCACACGCTTGAAACGATGGGTCTTGCTGCCTTCGCCGACCGCTCCGCCGCGCAATTGAGTGGCGGCCAGCAGCAGCGGCTCGCGCTGGCGCGGGCCCTTGTCGCTGAGCCGCGCTTGCTTCTGCTGGACGAGCCATTGAGTAACCTCGATGCGCTGCTGCGCGAGCAGATGCGGAGTGAACTCCGGCGACTGCAAAAGGACGTGGGGGTCACCGCCGTTTACGTAACGCACGACCAGTCGGAGGCGCTAGCGCTATCCGACCGCATCGCAGTCATGCACAACGGCCGCATCGCGCAGATCGGCACGCCGCAGCAAATCTACCATCAGCCGGGCAACGCATTCGTTGCCACTTTTGTCGGGCGCAGCAATCTCCTGCGCGGCGCGCTTCTGGAGCGCGACAAAGACGGAAACGCGCGGATTGCCACCGCGCTCGGGCCTGTCCTTTGCAGGGCGCCGACAGTGACCACCGGCCTTGCGCCGGGCGCGGCATTGATCCGGCCGGAGCATATTGTCTTGACGGCGATTGCTGGGACGGGTGACGCAAGCCTCAATCGATTTCGCGGCCGTGTATCGCAAGTCGCGTTTCTCGGCGAGGCCACTGAATGCGTCGTGCAGGTTGGCAACGTCGAGATTCTGGTGCGAGGCCCCGCTGGGCAGTATGGCGGGTCTGAGGCCGTGGATGTCTTCTTTCCTCCGGAGAGGACGTTGGCGATTGCTGTTGACGAACTATAGCGGCTCATGGCTTGCCATGGTCGAACGGGCTCCCCAAGTGGCCTTTTTGGTCCCGCTGCTAGTCACCTCGCTTGATTTCCAACTGTGTGTGCCGAATATTCGATTCAGTATGGACGCAGAGGATAGACGAGGTAAGTTTGCGACCTGATGCGGGATCTGTCTAAGCTGATTTTTGGCATCCTGGCTTCGCTCTTCAAGTCGAGAGCAAAGCTGGAAGCAGAAATCCTGATGCTACGGCACCAGATCAATGTGCTTCGCCGGCAGGCACCGAAACGACCGCACCTCAACAACACCGATCGGTTTCTGTTTGTTTGGCTTTATCACTGGTTCCCCTCCGTCCTGGGCGCGATTGCGATTGTCAGGCCGGAGACCATCATTCGCTGGCACCG
>CAMDEB010000109.1 GCA_945893085.1 Rhodoplanes serenus
GATCGTGGTGGACCTCGCACTGAGATTTGGTCCGGCCGACTATTTCTCGCTGATGATCTTTGCCTTCGTCACTGTCTCCGCGGTGCTCGGCTCGTCGGCGGTGCGCGGGCTGACGATGCTGGTGTTCGGCATCTGGCTCGGCCTGATCGGCGTCGACCTGCAGACCGGGCAGGCGCGCTTCTCGTTCGGCCTGACGGAGCTGCTGGACGGCATCAACGTCATCATCGTCGCGGTCGGGCTGTTCGCGGTCGGCGAGACGCTCTACGTCGCCTCGCGCTACCGGATGGGCAAGGACGAGATCATCCCGCTCAAGGGATCGATCTGGATGACGCGCGAGGAATGGAAGCGCTCCTGGAAGCCATGGCTGCGCGGCACCGCGATCGGCTTTCCGATCGGCGCGATGCCGGCGGGCGGCGCCGAGATCCCGACCTTCCTCAGCTATTTCATCGAGCGCAAGCTCGCGAAGAAGCCCGAGGAGTTCGGCCACGGCGCGATCGAAGGCGTCGCCGGCCCCGAGGCCGCCAACAACGCCTCCGCCGCGGGTGTGCTGGTGCCGATGCTGACGCTCGGCCTGCCGACCTCGGCGACCGCGGCGATCATGCTGTCGGCGTTCCAGAGCTACGGCATCAATCCCGGTCCGCTGCTGCTGCAATCGCAGCCGCAACTGGTCTGGGGCCTGATCGCGTCGCTGTTCATCGGCAACGTCATGCTGCTGGTGCTCAATCTGCCGCTGATCGCGGTCTGGGTGAAGCTGCTGCAGATTCCCGCGCCGCTGCTCTACGCCGGCATCCTGGTGTTCGCGACCATCGGCACCTACGGCATCACCCAGTCGCCGATCGACCTGGTGCTGCTCTATCTGATCGGCGGCATCGGCTACCTGATGCGCCGCTACGACTTCCCGGCGGCGCCGGTGATCATCGGCATGATCCTCGGTCCGCTCGCGGAACAGAACTTCCGCCAGGCGATGACCATTTCGGCCGGAGATTGGACGGTGTTCTTCACCCGGCCGCTGTCGCTGTCGATCCTGATCCTGGCGGTGCTCGCGCTACTCGGGCCGAAGCTCTATGCGTTGGCGCGGCGGCCCAAGGGCACGCCGGTGCCGGGCGACGCCTGACGCTTCGCCAATTTATGCAGCCAAATGGCAGCTTGCCGCTTGCGAGGTGATCGCTTGACACAGTAACGCTTTGTCCTGTGAGCGAGGCACAAAGCAAGGTCCCGGCCGGGCAGGCGTTGCCGCGCGCGCTGGCGGCGTGGGTGCCCTTCCATTACGGCTGGATCGTTCTTGCATGTTTGTGCTGCGCCGGCTTCGCGCGGCAGGGGCTGGCGGTGGCGACCTTGTCGATCTTTGTCGAGCCGCTGACGCGTGAGTTCGGCTGGTCGCGTACCGCGCTATCGGGCGCGGTTTCGCTCGGCGGCCTGCTGGCCGCGCTGGTCTCGCCGCTGATCGGCCCGCTGCTCGACCGCCGCGGCTCACGGCTGGTGCTGTGCCTCGCCATCTTGGTCAACACCGCCGCCCTGCTGCTGTTGTCGCTGACCCCGTCCTTGCTCGTGTTCTATCTGCTGTTCTGCATCGCGCGGATGAACTGGGCCGGACCGTTCGATCTCGGCATCTATGGCGCGCTGAACAACTGGTTTCTCGCGCGCCGCACCATGGCGTCCTCGATCGCCACCTTCGCGCAGGTGCTTGGTCTCGTGGTGCTGCCGCTGATCGCGCAGTTCGCCATATCGCACGACGGCTGGCGCGCCGGCTGGATTGCGCTCGGCGCGGTGACTTTGATCGTCGGCTTTGTCCCGGTCTGGCTGTTGCTGGTGCGCCGGCCGGAGGACATGGGCCTGCAACCCGACGCCGCGGCGTCCGCCGTTCCGCAGCCGGGAGCAACGTCGCCCGCCGAGCCTGCCTTCTCGCGCCGGCAGGCGATGCGCACGCCGGCCTTCTGGCTGCTGATGCTCTACACGGTGACGGTCTATCCGGTGCAGGCCGGGGTGAGCCTGCATCAGGCATCGCATATGGTGCACCGCGGCCTCGACGCGGTGACGGCGGCGCTGATTGTTAGCAGCTTCTCGTTCATGTCGATGCTGGCGACGATCGCGTGCGGATTCCTGCCGCGGCGATGGCCGATCCGCTTTCCCCTGGCGCTGACCGGACTGCTGGCCGCCGCCGGCACTTTGCTGATGCCGTCGATCGGCTCGGCGGCCGATGGATACCTTGCTGCCGGCTTGTTCGGATTTGGCATCGGCGGCGTCCTGACCCTGTTGCCGGTCGCCTGGGCCGATTATTTCGGACGGACGAACTACGGCGCGATCCGTGGCATGGCCCTGTCGGCGCAGATCCTGGCGCAGGCGACCGGTCCGCTGCTGTCCGGCGTGCTGTACGACTTGACCGGCGACTACACCGTTTCGTTGCAATGCTTCGCGGCGCTGTCGGCGCTGAGCATCTTCGCCGCGCTGGCGGCAAAACAGCCTCGGATCGTCAACGGGTCTTGATGGTGCGGATGTTCCATCACGGCGAACACCAGGGAACGGCATTTCGCACCTGGAAAGCGCGGGTGCCGTACAATCCCTGGCAAACATCGGCGAGCGCGACGGTGTTCAACGGACCGCCGCTGCTGTTGAAACAAACCGGGGCGCGAGACGCGAGGATTCCGTTATTCCCGAGCCGATAGCCTTTGGAACGGCAAAACTGATTCATGTCGCCGAACGCCTCGAATTCTCGTTGCCCCGGCCCGCGGCACACGGTGCCCTTCGGGCTGAGATAAAATCCGCTGGTGCCCGAGACATGCGGGCAGAATTGAGCGGCGGGATACGCGGCCGTTCCCGCGCCTGCACATTCGATATTCACCGCTTGATACGGCGGCACGACCTTGACGGAGCCGCTCGCAGCGGCAGCACCTTGGAGCGCGCGGCAGCCCTTGGCGATTTGCTCCGGGGTGAGCAGCACGTCACGACCTGCCGGCCCGCCGCCGCTCGACGCGCCACCGGCTCCGGGCCCGCCGCCAGGACCAGGACCAGGACCGGGTCCCGGACCAGGTCCCGGACCGGGGCCCGGCGGGATCGGTCCGGTGCTGCCGGCTGCAATCGGCGTTCCCCGACAAATCACTTCGGTGCCCGCGCCGCGATACCATTCCCGCCGGCCGGTCAAAGTCGCGCAGACCTCCTCGGGAGCGACGCGCGCAAGCGTGTACCCGGCGTTGTTGATCAGCCGGCAATTGAGTTCCACGCCGTAGCGCCCGACCGTCGTCGGATCGGCAGATGCCTGCGGGTTCTTGTGCGTGCGCTGGCATGCGCGTGCAATATCTTCGCTGGTGATTGTTCGATCGCCGGGCGTTCTCGTGCCCAAAGCGGCGTCCTGCTGAGCCGCCGCTCCGTCCGTGAGGACGATGAGCGTCACAACAAACAGCAAACCCGCGCGTGCCGATGTCGTCATGGCCATGGGCTCTGGTTTACTTTGAGGTTTCAGGCTCTTCGAGAGCTCCGAATTCTTCATGATCAAAATAGAGCTTGCTGATGCAGGTATCGCTGTGCCGATTGCCAGGATAGACCTCGAGGATCGTCAGACGAACCCATGACACTTCGGCCGCAGGTATCTTGATCACCTCGGTATTGCTCGTGTCCTTCAGCGTCGCGGTCGTCGTGTGACCGCCACTGGTCTGGATTTGCACGCGCTTGACCCGGCCATTGGCGCGGAATGTTTGCGGCGTCTTCGCGTAACCGTTGACCACAATCAGCGATCCGATCTTCTGCGTTGGCGATTGATGGAGAGTGATCACCTGTCCGATGCCGGGGCCTGTCGCCCCTTCGCACCACGCCCCGCGGTCATCGCTTTCCGCGCTCATGCGACCGGGGCCATAAGTATTGCGACCTTGTGGAGACAGAACGCTGGTCACGCAGGTGCGCGTCTTGGCGTACTGGCCGCCGTCGTATGCGTGACAAATCTCCGCTGTCGCCGAGCCTGCCGGCCCCAAGATTGCAACCGAACTGGCCACCGCAAACGTCAAGGAGCGAGCGGATAAAAGTCTGATCTTCGTGCCGGAAACGGGCGTCGGCTTCATTCGATCACCTCGTCGGCGCGTATCAGAAACGACTCGGGGATGATCAGGCCCATTTCCTTGGCGGTCTTGAGATTGACGACCAGTTGGAACTTGGTCGGTTGCTGCACCGGGAGATCGCCCGGCTTTTCGCCCTTGAGGATACGATCGACGTAGCCCGCCGCCGCTCGCCATTGGTCGATTTGGTCGATCCCGTAGGACACCAGACCACCCTGCACGGCGAAGTAGCGGAACGGATAGATCACGGGCAACCGATGGCGCAGAGCCACTTCCGCGATCAGCTCGCGACCAGCTTGGTAGATGGGGTGCGGCAGAACGACCAGACCGCTATCACCTTGGCTCGCGAAGGTCGTTATTGCGCGCTCGAGTTGGCCTGCATTGCGAACAGCGAGCCCGCTGACACTGACCGCCCGCGGTCCCGCCGCGGCTTCGGCGGCGCGCAACATTTCAACATGGGAGGGGGCTTCCGGAAGATACAAGACGCCAACCCGCGACACGTGCGGCGCGATCTCTTTGAGGAGATCCAGCCATTTGCTCCCCATCCCGGACTCGAAATTGGTGAAGCCGGTCACGTTGCTGCCGGGCCGCGCAAGACTGCGGACGAAACCGCCGGCCACCGGATCGGAAACCTGGCAAAACACGATCGGTATGGTGCGGGTCAGGCGTAAAAGTTCAGCAACCACAGGGTTGCTGCCGGTCACGATTGCGTCGGGCGTCCAACTGATGAGTTCCGCAGCGTCGCTCTTGGCGCGCGCAAAGTCCCCAGCCGGCCAGCGCAATTCGATCCGCACATTCTTGCCATCAATCCAGCCAAGCCCCTGCAACGTGTCCAGCAAAGCTGCCAGACGCATTTGGCCTTCCGGGTCGGTCGTCGCGAACGGCATCAGCACGGCGATGCGGCGCATTGCACCGGATTGTTGCGCGCGCGCCGCAAGCGGCCACGCGGCCGCAGCGCCTCCCAACAATGCAATGAACTCTCGACGCCTCATCGTTCTCCCCGCCGACGGCCAATAATTCAAGACTACCACGGCCGGGCGACCGCGGGTGTGCGAAAGGTCACGGGACGGTGGGCACTGTTACATGTCCGCCTTGGGTTAGAGCGGACATTGATCCTGGATGTATTGATGTCAGCCTGCGCCAGGAGCGGCCATCGCGCGCCGCTTCCGTGGGCCGCTAATTGTCAATTGGCGCCAGCGCGTTCTTGATTTCGGTATCCTGGGCCACATACACAATCGTAATCATCCGCTGGAAAAGGACAGAGCGTGATTTCTCCGGCAACGTGTTGAAATTGGCCTCCACAAACGGCTCCACCAATTCCACCCCGTTGGCCTTCCACAGGCACCAGCAGCACTCCATGAATTTTCTTTCGGCGGCATCGCCGCCGGCGGCGAAGACCGGTTGCAGCTCTTTCATCGACAGTCCCAGCGAGCGCCTGAGCTCTGCGTCCACGTCGCGTTTCCCGAGCATGATCCGACCTCAAGATGATGTCCGCGTTGGTCCGCTATTCGACAGCAGCAAATATATCCCGAATGGGCCGGCGGCGCTCGGCTTTTCCCGCGCTTTCCGGAGCTTGCTGGACCCCAGCGGCGCCCCTAGGCTGCGCGGCGGGTGGAACACGCGATGCAGACAGTCGAGATCAGGTCCGGCGTTTCGATGGCCTACGAGGACCATTGGTTCGGCCAACCGTGGACCACACCCGAGACGGTGGTGATGATCCACGGCAACTCGGAGTCCTCGCGCGCCTGGACCTGCTGGATGCCGCACCTTGCCGGCACATACCGTGTCGTGCGCCCGGACCTGCCAGGGTTCGGACAATCGACCGAGCCCGCCGACTACGGCTGGAGCGCGCCGGAACTGGCCGCCGATATCGGCCGGTTTGTCGATCGCCTCGGCATCGATCGTTTTCATCTGATCGGCGCCAAGTACGGCGGGTCGGTGTGCATGCGGTTTGCCATCGACAATCCGGGGCGGCTTCTCTCGCTCTGCCTGTTCGGATCGCCGGTGCGCGGCAGCGGCAGCGGCAACGCCGACCTCATTCGCGCCAAGGGCGTGCGGCAATGGGCGGCCGAGACCATGCGTTCGCGGCTCGGCAGTTCGGCTTCGGAGGCGCAGTTGAAGTGGTGGGCCGACGAGCTGATGGGCAAGAGCAGCGCGCGTGCCGCGTACAGCGCGTCGGCGTCGCGCATCGACATGGAGCTTGAGGATCAGTTGCCGCGGATCACGGCGCCGACGCTGATCGTGACGACGCAGGAAAGCGGGTTGCAGTCGGTCGAAGCGGTCGAGCGCTACGCCAAACGCATTCCGGTGTCGCAGGTGATCGTGCTGCCGGGCGACAGCTATCACATTGCGGCGGTGGAGCCCGATCTCTGCGCACAGCACGCGCTGCGGTTCATGCGATCGGTGTCCGTGGGCGGAGCAACGGCGAGAGCGGCCGAGTGAGGAGCACATGACAATGTCAGCAACGCGCAGGGCGTTCGTCGGCGGTTTGATGTCTGGGTGCGGTCTTGCGGCGCTGCCGATCCCGGCGCGCGCGCAGGCGAGCTATCCCAGCCGGGCGGTCCGCATCCTGGTGCCGTTCGCGCCCGGCGGCGGCGCCGATATTGTTTCGCGCCTGCTGTCGCCGCATCTGCAGCGCATCCTCGGCCAATCGGTGATCGTCGAGAACCGCGCCGGCGCCGCGGGGCGCATCGGCACCGGCGTCGTCGCGAAGTCCGATCCGGACGGCCACACGCTGCTGGTGTCGACTGAATCTTCGTTGGTCATCGCGCCGCATATCGGCCAGGCGATCGGCTACGATCCGCTGAAGGATTTCGCGCCGGTGTCGCTGCTCACGCGCAACACCGTGATGCTGGTGGTGCATCCGTCCGTGCCGGTGAAGACGCTGCAGGAGTACATGGCGCTGGCGCGCGCCAAGCCGGGCAGCCAGTTCTACGCCTCGTCCGGCGTCGGCGGGCCGAACCATCTGGCCGGCGAAATCTTCAACCGGACGACCGGCCTCGAAATCACCCACGTGCCGTTCCAGGGCACCGGGCTGGCGTTGCAGGCGGTGGTCTCCAATCAGGTCGGCGCCATGTGGGGCTTCATGGCCGGGCTGATCCCGCACATCCGCGAGGGCACGCTGAAGGCGATCGCGGTCGGTTCCAAGGAGCGTTCGGCGGCGCTGCCCAATGTGCCGACGGTGGCGGAGTCCGGCGTGCCCGGCTACGAAGCGGCGTCGTGGATCGGCATGGCTGCGCCTGGGCAGACGCCGAGCAATGTCATCGAGACGCTTTGGGCGGCCGTGAGCAAGGCCATGCAGGAGAAGGCGGTGGTCGACAATCTCACCAGTGGCGGCGCCGAGATCGTGGTGAGCAGGCCTGAGCAGTTCCGGCAGGTGATCGAAAGCGATCTGCTGAAATACGGCAAGATGTCCGATCTGTTCAGGACAGGTAAGTGACTGGTGCAACAGCATAAATCGACGATGGCATTGGCCGCTTTCGCGGCCTGCTTCGACGCCAAAACCCTGCCCGGCGAGGTCCGTGGCAAGCTCGGATGGCTGTTGCTCGACCATCTCAGGGTCTGCTCAATCGGCGCTCGGATGCCGTGGAGCGACTGGTCACGCGCGTACACCGCGCTCACGGCCAAGTCCGGAAAATCCCACGTGCTGTTCTCCCCGGAGACTCTGAATCCCCAGCACGCCACCTTCATGAACGTCACCTTCGGCTCAAGCTTCGACGGCGACGACACCCACGTCGGCGCGATGCTGCATCCCGGCGTCGCGGTCTGGTCGGCGGCGCTTGCCACCGCCGAGCATGTCGGCGCGTCGGGACCGGAGGTGCTGGCCGCGGTCACGGCGGGCTACGAGACCATCATCCGCATTGGCCTCGCGGTGCAGCCCAGTCATTTCAAACGCGGATTTCAGAGCACCGGCACTTGCGATGGATTCGGCACTGCGGCGGCGGCGGGGCGGCTGCTGTTTCGCGGCAAGGACGCATCGCGCCGGATCGCCGAGGCAATGGGCCTTGCTGGCGGCTACGCCGGCGGGCTTGCGCAGTTCTATTATTCCGGCGGCTCGGCGAAGCGCATCCACGCCGCGCATTCCGCCGAAAGCGGCGTGGCGGCGGCGCTGCTCGCGCAGCAGGGCTACGCCGGCCCGGTCGACATCATCGAAGGGCAGGGCGGCTTCGCCCGCGCCTATGCCGACGGATGGAATCCGGCGCTGATCGAAAGCGGCCTTGGCGAGCGCTTCCATCTCATGGACGTGCTGGTGAAGTCGCACGCGGCGGCAGCGCGCGTCGCCGCCGCCATCGACGGCATGCTGGCGCTCCGCCAGGAGCACGGCTTTTCCGGCGATGACATCGCCAGCATGGCGCTCGGCATCCCGCGCATCATCCAGGGGCGCCTGACCAATCCGCATCCGGTCGATCTTCAGGCGGCGCAGATGTGCCTGCCGTTCAGCGTCGCGCTGGCGTCCAAGATTGCCTTGGCGAAGGGAAAAATCCCAACCGTCGCGGTGATGGATTACGAGACCGGGCTCGGTGACCGCAGCCTGTTCGAGATCGAGGAGCGCACCACGATTGATCTCGACGCCGAGGTCGAGGCGGCGAGCAACGAACTCTCGACCGCCGCCCGTGTCAGCGTGACGCTGCGCGATGGCCGCAAACTGTCGAAACTCGTGCCCGCGCCGAAAGGCAGCCCGTCGCAACCTTTCACCGCTGAAGAACACGAGGCGCGCTTCACCCAGGAGCTGTCGGGCCGCGTCTCCGAAAAGGTCTGCGCCGAGATCGTCGCGATGTCGCGGAACCTCGACCGGCTGGACCCGCTCTGGCTGGGACGCGCGCTGAGCGGCGCCTGAGCCGGCGCGCAAGCCTTCCATCTTGCGCGCCGCGCGGCAGCGACGCAGAGTCATCGAATACAATTGTAGGGAAGTCGTAATGCTCAAAAACAAGGCAGCAATCGTCACCGGCTCGACCAGCGGCATCGGTCTCGGCATCGCCACCGCGCTGGCGGCCCAGCACTGCAACGTCATGTTGAACGGCTTCGGTGACCCAACGGCGATCGAAAATACCCGCAAGGGTCTTTCGGAGAAGTACGGCGTCAAGATCGGATACTCTGCCGCGGACGTATCGAAGCCGGCGGAGATCCGCGCGTTGGTCGCAAGCGCCGAACGCGAGCTCGGCTCGGTCGACATCCTGGTCAACAACGCCGGCATCCAGCACGTCGCGCCGGTCGAAGATTTTCCCGACGACCGTTGGGACGCGGTCATCGCGATCAACCTGGCGGCGGCGTTCCATGCCATCAAGGCGGCGCTGCCCGGAATGAAGCGACGCAATTGGGGCCGCATCATCAACGTCGCCTCTGCCCATGGCCTGGTCGCAAGCGGACAGAAGGCGGCCTACGTCACCTCCAAGCACGGCATCGTCGGCCTCACCAAGGTGGTCGGCATCGAGACCGCGAACGACGGCATCACCTGCAACGCCATCTGCCCCGGCTGGGTGCTGACGGCGCTGGTGCAGAAGCAGATCGAAGCCAAGGCCAAGGAAACCGGCATCTCCGTCGAGCAGGCGAAGAGAAATCTCCTGAGCGAGAAGCAGCCGATGCTGCAATTCACAACGCCTGAGCAGATCGGCGGGCTGGCGGTGTTCCTGTGCAGCGAGCACGCCGCGACCATGACCGGCGCGGCCTTGCCGATCGACGGCGGTTGGACCGCGCAATGACGAACGGCAAGCAGCGGATCGGCGTGGTCGGTCTCGGCTTGATGGGCGAGGTGCTGGCCGGCCGGCTGATGGCGGCGGGCTTCGGCATGCTGGGATATGACATCGATCCGGCGAAGAATGCTTCGCTCGTCCAGCGCGGCGGACAGGCTGCGACGGCGCTCTCCGAGGTCGCGCGCTGCGATGCCATCGTGCTGGCCGTGTTCAGCACCGAACAGGTTGAGGAGGTCGTCGAGAAAGAGCTTCTGCCGGCCCTCGGCCCAGGCTCGGGCAAGATCGTGCTGTGCACCTCGACCTGCGATCCGGACAAGATCGCGGCGCTCGGCGAACGGATTGTCCCGCAGGGCATCCGATTCCTGGAAACCCCGGTCTCCGGCACCAGCGAACAGGTCCGGCGCGGCGAGGGCGTCGGCATGATCGGCGGCGATCCGCAGACCGCCGCGGCGATCGCTCCGGTGCTCGATGCCGTGTTCCCGCGCCGCTTCCACATCGGCAAGATCGGCGACGGCGGGCGCGCCAAGCTCGCGGTCAATCTGATCCTCGGGCTCAACCGGCTGGCGCTGGCCGAGGGGCTGGTGTTCGCCGCGCGGCTCGGACTCGATCCGAAGGCATTTCTCGAAGTGGCGCGCACCTCGGCTGCCTATTCGCAGGTCATGGACACCAAGGCCCTGAAAATGATCGACCGCGATTTCGCGCCGGAAGGCCGGGTGCGCCAGACGCTGAAGGACGTTCATCTGATGCTCGATCAGGCGCAACGGCTGGGCCAGCAGCTTCCGCTGCTCAATGTGAATGCCGATGTGCTGGAGGCCTGTGTGCGTGCCGGCGAAGGCGATCGGGACAACAGCGCAGTGATTGAAGAAATCCGCCGCAGAACGGGGAAACGTCGTGCGCCATGACGCCGCGCCGCGCCTTGACCCGGCGGCAATAGCCGCGTTTGATCCTGCCTTATTGTAGGCTGCGACGACGTAAGGCGGCGCTGTCAAATGCGATCAGACCGGGACACGCCGGCATGAGCAGGGAGGTTGGTATGGGTTCGATCAGGAGAGCGTGGCGGGGATACATGACGGCCGCGGTTGTCGGCGTTGCAGGCTTCGCCTGTGGCGGTTCTGCCGATGCCCAGCAGATGCAGACGGTCACTTACATCGTCGTCAACAACCTGTTCAGCACGCCGGCCTATGTCGCGTCGGAAAATGGCTACTGGGCGAAGGCGGGCCTTAACGTCAACGTCAAGCTGACGGCGAGCGGCCGCGCCGTGACCCAGGCCTTGCAGGCCGGCGAAGCGCAGTTCGGCCACGCGGCGCTCTCCACGACCACGGCGTCGGCGCGCGCCAGCGGCAACATGCTGAAAGGTGCAGTCGCCTACTACAACGCCGCCGATCACATCGCCAAGGCCGGCGGCCGCGCCATCATCGGGCGCAAGGACCGAGGCATCGACGCGGCCAACCCGAAGTCGATGGAAGGCAAGAAGATCGCGCATCTGGCTGGTTCGACCAATGAATTCTATCTGCGCGCGTGGTTCCGCAAGCACGGCCTCGACATCCGCAAGTCGGAGCTGGTCAGCATGCCGGTCGAGAATATGCCGATCACGATCCGGCAAGGCCTGGTCGACGCCATCGCGCCGTGGGAGCCCTATACGGCGCAGGCGGTGCGCGAGCTCGGCGCCAACGCCGTCGTCGTCAGCCGCGGCGAGGCGAGCCTGGTTGCCGACGCGATCGGCGTGGTCGCGCATGAGGATTACATCAAGAAGAACTACGACCTGTTGGAGAAATTCTCCGTTGGGCTGATGGAAGCCACGGCGTTCATCCGCAAGAACCCGAAGGAATCGGCCGAGATCGCGACGCGCTTCCTCGATGGGCTCAACGTCGCGGACGCGACCGAGGGACTGAAATTCATCGAATGGGATCCGCGCGTGTCGGTGTGCACCTACGAAGGGCTGGTGCTGACCGGCAACGACATGATCAAGTCCGGCGCGATCAAGATGGACAAGCAGTTCCAGCCGGGCGACTTCTACGACGACACCGTTTTCAAGCGCATCGTCCAGAAGCAGCCGCAGTTGTTCGCCGACCTGCCGCCGCTGCCGAAGACGTTGGCGGAGTGCAAAGGCAAGTTGAACTGACGGTTTTT
>CAMDEB010000110.1 GCA_945893085.1 Rhodoplanes serenus
GGGGGGGCGCCAATATTGCCCCATTCTGGCAATCGGTTGAGGAAGATGGCGGAAAAACTTGATCCCTTTGACATCACGGCACTGGAAAAGTCGGTCAATGACTCTGCCGTTCGCGTATCAACGATATGGGTCAGCTATCTCGTGTTCGGACTGTACCTCGTTATTGCGGCGGGAAACGTGGCACATCGTCAACTCTTTCTCGAAGACTCAATCAAGTTAGCAGTTCTCAATATCGATCTGCCGCTTGACGGCTTCTTTTTCTTGGCTCCCGTCCTGTTCGTTACCCTGCACGTCTATGTTTTGCTTCAAGTAGTACTGCTAGCCAGGACAACTGCAGTTTACAATGAAGCCATCGAACAAAGCATACCCATAGAGTCGGATCGTGGGCGGGTTCGCCAGCGCCTCGCCAATACGTTATTCGCGCAATTGCTTGCTGGCTCATTGCGTGAGCGCAAAGGTTTGATAGGAGTGCACCTCCGTCTGATGGCTTGGATCACCCTCGCCATTGCTCCCGTCCTGGTGTTGCTCGTCTTTGAGTTCAAGTTCTTACCGTATCATAGTCAGCTCATTACGTGGGCGCACCGCGTCCTAGTAACCATCGATCTAACAGCTGTCCTGCTACTGTGGCCCTTAGCAATGGAACCGCGCCGAGACTATCCATGGCAAACGTTTGTAGTACGCCGAAGCAAGCTCCTCGTCGGTATTGGCGCGGTCACACTTTCTGTTGGCGTAGCGCTGTTTTCTATTTTCGCAGTTAGTTTTCCGGGCGAGCCCCATGCGAACTGGACAAGAAATCTAACTGCATCTGAAGCGGGTGCATTCAACCTCTGGATTGAATGCCGAACCGAAAGTTTTTTTGCTTCGGTTTTTCCGTCGGACTTTGATCGCATTTCCGTGCCGCGAGAAGACTTCGTCGACGACGACAAATTGGCCAAGCTCAATAGCGCCACAGAAGCCAAGGGTCTAAGTCCCTCCGACGGTGAACGGACCCGAAATTTTCGGAATAGAAACTTTGATTGCAGCAGACTTAGCGACACTGACCTCCGTCGTGCAGACTTTGCAGACGCGGTACTTCGTGGTGCGAGTCTTGCCGGCGCTGAACTACAGGGAGCTAACTTTGAAAGAGCAAACCTTCAAGAAGCATATCTAGTTGAGTCGCTGCTTCAGGACGCGTCGCTTCCATCGGCTAATCTACAGGGCGCCAACTTGGCTGGTGCTCGCCTTCATGGCGCGATTCTTGTTGAGGCCAATCTAAAGGAAGCGAATCTCGGCCTTGCTGTACTTTGGGGTGCAAATATTTCCTCAGCCGAGCTTCAAGGAGCACGACTGGATTCAGCCCACCTACAAGGCGCATACGGATACGGAACTCAATTTCAAGGCGCATCGCTCAAGGAGGTTAAGCTGCATGGGGCAGGTTTCTACCAAAGTAAATTTCAGGGGGCCGAGCTTGAATTGGCGGAATTGCAAGGTGCCGTGATTTCTGACGGGCAATTCCAAGGCGCTCGCTTCGAGAGCACCCGACTGACGTTGGCGACAATTTCTAATCCGTTCCTTTGGCGGGCAGGTGAGGCTCAGTGTTACGATGCACAGGTAATCTCACCGCGCTTCGATGCAATTGTTGAGCATCGATATTTTTGGGAAGGCAATGAGGAAAAAAAGGAGGAAATTGCGGCAACCGCAAAATCTGTAGAAAGCTTCGTTCAAGAGAAGCTAAATAGCATTCTGAACAAGAAAAGGCAGAATGATGCAAAAGCGAGGATGCGAAATGGCCTTATCTCAGAGGCGATAGAGCATGTTGCAAATGAACAGGCTTGGCGCGTCTGCGCAACGAACGCACTTAGCAATGATACCTACCAAACAAAGCTTGTTGAGTACTTGGTTGAGCTTGCTTGCACGGATCGAAATGGTCAAGGATACATAGCAGGGGGTATCTATAAGAATTGGACATACTTTGAAACATTAAGCCCGCGGCACAGTCAGCTGCTCGCTCGTGGGTTGCTCGGCGTGGAGGGCAAACCGTGCCCAGGCGCTCAGACTATTGCGAGCCACACGAAGCAGCACATTCGCGATATGGCAGCCGCTCCGCCGAAGAACTGACGCACTTTTTTGATCACGGCATGCCGTTTGATGACATGCAATTATCTATGCGTGGTCGCTGTCGCCCAAGCAGGATTAGAGCGTACCATATTTGTTGGTGGCGTGCTTCCCGTCCCAGCAAAACCGTTCACTGCGGCACGACGACAGCCGACTAAGAAGCTATTGCTACCCGCACTTGGCTGCATTATTTCGTACCGACGCTTACCTGCATTCGTAGGCAGCGAGTGAGCACAGGAGAAACCGAAATGGTCGCATTGACCTTTCCCGACGGCGCGCGCCGTGAGTACCCCCAAGGCATCACCGGTCTCGACATCGCCAAGGGCATCTCGCCCTCGCTCGCCAAGCGCACGGTGGCGATGGCGCTCGACGGCACGGTGGCCGACCTCGCCGATCCGATCGAGCGCGACGCCAAGATCGAATTCCTCAACCGCGAGGACCCGCGCGCGCTGGAGCTGATCCGGCACGACGCCGCGCATGTGATGGCGGAGGCGGTGCAGTCGCTTTGGCCCGGAACGCAAGTCACCATCGGACCGGTGATCGACAACGGTTTCTTCTACGACTTCCATCGCAATCAGCCGTTCACGCCGGAAGACCTGCCGGTCATCGAGAAAAAGATGCGCGAGATCATCGCCCGCGACAAACCCTTCACCAAGGAGGTCTGGCCGCGCGATGAAGCCAAGCGCGTGTTCGCCGAAAAGGGCGAAGCGTTCAAGGTCGAGCTGGTCGACGCCATTCCGCCGGGCGAGTCGCTGAAGATCTACAAGCAGGGCGACTGGTTCGACCTCTGCCGCGGCCCGCACATGACCTCGACCGGCAAGATCGGCAACGCCTTCAAGCTGCAGAAGGTCGCCGGCGCCTATTGGCGCGGCGATTCCAACAACCCGATGCTGACCCGCATCTACGGCACGGCGTTCGCCAAGCAGGAAGAGCTCGACCTCCATCTCAAGCAGCTTGAGGAAGCCGAGAAGCGCGACCACCGCAAGCTCGGCCGCGAGATGAACCTGTTCCACTTCCAGGAGGAGGCGCCGGGCTCGGTGTTCTGGCACCCGCATGGCTGGACGCTGTTCCAGATGCTCGAGCAGTACATCCGCCGCCGTCAGAAGGAGGCGGGCTATGTCGAGGTGAATTCGCCGCAGCTCATGGATCGCGAGCTATGGGTCACCACCGGCCACATCCCGACCTACTCGGACATGATGTTCCTCACCGCCCAGCGCGAGGAGGACAGCCGCGTCTACGCGATCAAGCCGATGAATTGCCCGGGCCACGTGCAGATTTTCAAGAACGGGCTGAAGTCGTATCGCGACCTGCCCTACAAGATCGCCGAGTTCGGCAAGGTGCATCGTTTCGAGCCGTCCGGCGCGCTGCACGGGCTGATGCGCGTGCGCGCCTTCACCCAGGACGACGCGCACATCTTCGTCACCGAGCAGCAGATCGCGGAGGAGACGCTCAAGGTCAACAACATGATCCTCTCGATCTACGAGGACTTCGGCTTCCCCGACGTGCGCATCAAGTTCTCGGACCGGCCGGAGAAGCGGATCGGCGAGGACGCGGTCTGGGACAAGGCCGAGGCCGCGCTGATGCAGGCGCTCGAAGCCTCCGGCCGGCCCTGGACGCTGAACAAGGGCGAAGGCGCGTTCTACGGGCCGAAGCTCGAATACGTGCTGCGCGACGCCATCGGCCGCGACTGGCAGTGCGGCACCGTGCAGGTCGATCTCAACCTGCCGGGCCGGCTCGGCGCGTTCTACATCGACGACCACTCCAACAAGATCACGCCGGTGATGCTGCACCGGGCGATGTTCGGTTCGCTCGAGCGCTTCACCGGAATCCTGATCGAGCACTACGCCGGCCACTTCCCGCTCTGGCTGTCGCCGTTGCAGGCAACCGTCGCAACCATCACCTCCGATGCCGACGACTACGCGCGCGAGGTGCTGGCGGCGGCGCAGCGCGCCGGGCTGCGCACCGAGATCGACCTGCGCAACGAGACCATCAACTACAAGGTGCGCGAGCACTCGCTGGCCAAGGTGCCGGCGCTGCTGGTGGTCGGCAAGAAGGAGGCGGCCGAGCGCACGGTGTCGATCCGCAGGCTCGGCCAGCAAGGGCAGAAGGTGATGTCGCTCGATGCCGCGCTGGCGACGCTGGCCGACGAGGCGGTGGCGCCGGATCTGAAGCGGATGAAGCAGGCGGCCTGAGCGGTCAGCAGCGCTTGCGGATCTTGCTTCCGCGCACGCGGCACGTGCGCCGCTTGCTGGGCCGCGCCTCGTTCGGAACGGTCACGACCGGACCGGCACGCTCGCGCTGCGGGAACGGATCGATGAAGCGTTCGCGCTCGCGGCCCGGCATGGCGCTGCTTGGAATCTGCGGTGCCGCTTCGGCAAGCGGCAAGCTCGACAGGATGAAGAGGAGCGCGAGCGGCGCCAGCGCCCTCACCGCGCCAGCACCTCGATCTCGCCGTCGACGCCGGTGATGACCTTGAGGTCCTGCTGATAGACCTTGTTGTCGCTGCGGGCGATCACCTTGTATTCGCCTTCGGCCAGGATCACGCGTGGGAACGCGCCCTTGGATTCCGAGATCACGTCGCCGGCGGGCGAGAGCACCGCCCAGTCGGTGTTGGCGAGCGCCTCGCCGCCCTTCTTGCTGACGAGCTTGAGCATGATCGCAGCGGCCCGATGCGTGACCGTGACGTCGGTCAGCTTGCCGCTCTGCACGCGCAGATCGGAGCGCACCACCGCGTTGCCGTCGCCATACTTCGAAAGGATGTAGTAGGTGCCCTCCGGCACCAGCACGACGTCGCCGGTCACCACGTTGGCGACGATCGGCCGCCGCTCACCCGGCTCGAACTGGCTGCCCTTGTAGATGTCGAATGAAATCTGTCCGGTGGCGATGCGCACATCGCCGACCTGGCCCTTCAGCACCAGCCCGCCGGCCGGAATCTCGAACACCTCGCGCGTCGCCTCGCCGCGCACCTGAACCGGCTTGACGGCGCTCGCAAGGCCGAGCGCGACGTGGATGACATAGCCGCCGGCCGGCAGCGCGAACACCGGTTGCGCCGAACGGTCCTCCTTGACCAGACGGAACACGCCGGTCGGATCGGGCTTGTCGGCGTAGACCCGCCAGTGCAGCCCGCCGCTGATCGCGGGCGCGTCGCGGCCGAAGCGGGCGACCGCGTACAACAGCGCCTCGCCCGGGCGCATGCTCGGGCCGGCCAGCAGCGGTGCTGGTGGGGGGCTCGAGGGCAGTATGAGCGGGGCCTGAGCAGGTGCGCTGGGCGCCGCGAGCGGGGGGTCGGGCACGTTGGGTATCGGCATCGGCGGCGACGGGAATGCCGAGGACTGCGGCAGCGATTGCAGCGCCGGCGCGGAAACGCCCGGGCGCGATTGAGCAAACGCCGGCCCCGCATGAACGGCGGCGAGAGCCAATGCGGGCAGCAGAAGATTGCGGAACGTCGCCGTCATGACGCAGCGGTTTTCGTCCGGAATCGCGGCGAATTCAAGCCGGTATCCCCGGTTAACCGCGGTTTGTCAGCTTTCCCGGCCTGTGCTACCCGCATCGCAAGGACATTGCCATGATCCAAGCCATCGACCTTTTGAAGACGCGACGCTCGATCAAACCGATGGAGCTCAGCGGCCCAGCCCCCTCTCAGGCCGAGCTGGAGACACTGCTCACCATCGCCTCACGCGTGCCCGACCACGGCAAGCTTACGCCCTGGCGGTTCATCGTGTTCGAGGGCGATGCCCGGCTTGCCGCAGGCGATAAGATCGCCGGCGTGTTCCGCACCCGCAAGCCGGAGGCGACGCCGGACCAGATCGAGTTCGAGCGCAACCGCCTGGCGCGCGCGCCGCTGGTGGTCGCGGTGGTGAGCCGCGCCGCACCGCATGTCAAGATTCCGGAATGGGAGCAGGTGCTCTCCGCCGGCGCCGCGGCGACGAGCCTCGTTTTCGCCGCGCACGCCGCCGGCTACGCCGCAACCTGGCTGACCGAATGGTACGCCTACGACCGCGACGTGCTGGACGCGATCGGCGTGAAAACCGACGAGCGCATCGTCGGCTTCGTCCACATCGGACGGCCGGGCAAGCCGCCCGAGGACCGGCCGCGGCCTCCGCTCTCGGAGATCGTGACGC
The DNA here is from genome assembly GCA_945893085.1 of Rhodoplanes serenus. Taxonomy (GTDB): domain Bacteria; phylum Pseudomonadota; class Alphaproteobacteria; order Rhizobiales; family Xanthobacteraceae; genus Z2-YC6860. The sequence continues at coordinate 6,216 of CAMDEB010000110.1, forward strand.
GCTACGGCGCGGGCTGAGACGCGCCATGTTCTACGACACGCGCAAGAACGACCACGGCCTGCCGCACAATCCGTTCAAGGCGATCGTCGCGCCCCGCCCGATCGGCTGGATCACCTCGATGAGCGCAAACGGCGAGATCAATCTCGCGCCCTATTCGTTCTTCAACGGCATCACCGACCGGCCGCCGATCGTGATGTTCTCCAGCGAAGGTCCGAAGGATTCGGTCGCCTTCGTCGAGGAGACCAAAGAATTCGTCTGCAGCCTCTCGACCTACGACCTGCGCACGGAGATGAACGCGACCTCGGCGCCGCTGCTGCGCGGCGAGAACGAGATGAAGGCGGCCGGGCTCGAAGCGGCGCCCTCCCGCATGGTCAAGCCGCCGCGCGTCGCGGCCTCGCCCTGCGCGCTGGAATGCCAATGGATCAAGACGGTTTCGTTCGACAACGTCGACGGTCGCAAGCTCGATCGCTATGTCGTGTTCGGCCACGTCGTTGGCGTCTACATCGACGACCGCTTCATCCAGAACGGCCGGCTCAACACCGCCGCGATGAAACCGATCGCACGCTGCGGCTACGACGAATATGCCGTGGTCGAGAGCGTGTTTTCGCTGAAGCGGCCGGCCGGCGGGGGCTAGCTCTCACTGCGGCTGGATCCCCGCAGCCGCGACCACCTTCCCCCATTTCGCGTAGTCGTCGCTGATGATCTTCGCATAGCCCGCAGGCGTGGTGCCAATCACGTCGACGCCGATCGCGGCCATGCGCTGATGGAAGCCGGGCGTCTTGATGATGGTTGCGATCTCGCGATTGAGCGTCGCGACGACGTCGGCTGGCGTGCCGGCTGGCACCAGCAGTCCGACCGCCGAGCCAACCTCGAAGCCCGGAAAGGCCGCCTCGGACATGGTCGGAATGTCCGGCAACGAGGCGATGCGGACACGGCTGGTCGCAGCGATGGCGCGCAGCTTGCCTTCCTGGATCAGCGGCAGCAGCGAATTGATGGCGCCGATGAACACGTCGATGCGCCCGGCCAGCAGATCCGGGATGGCGGCCGTGGCGCCGCGGAACGGCACGTGAACCATCTCGACCCCGGCGTGCATCTTGAACAGCTCGCCGCCCAGATGCTGCGGCGTGCCGACGCCGACCGAGCCAAAGGACAGCTTGTTCGGCGAACTCTTCGCCAGGTCGACCAGCTCCTTCACCGTCCGCACCGGCAGGCTCGACGGCACCACCAGGACGAACGGCACGTCGGCGACCAGATTGATCGGCGCGAAATCGGTGACCGGGTGGTAGAGCGGATTGCGCGACAGATGCGGGCCCATGGTGAACGAGGCCGGCGCGATCAGCATGGTATGGCCGTCCGGCTGCGACTTCGCCACGAAGGTGTAGCCGATGGTGCCGCCACCGCCGGGCTTGTTCTCGACCACGGCGGTCTGGTTGAAGCGGGCCTGCAATCCGGCGGCGACTTCGCGCGCCACCACGTCGTTGGAGCCGCCCGGCGTGAACGGCACGATGATCCGCATGATCTTGTCGGGAAATGCTTGCGCGCTGTCGGGCGAGACAAGAGCCATCGCGGCGATGGCGCACACGGCGAGCAGTTGTATCATGCTTCCTCGCAGTCGCCGCGCGAGAGACGAGTATCTCCCTTGCGCGGGCGCATTGTTCTGGCCGATCACCTTGCCTCAGTGCCGAAGGGTTTGCCAGTGTGGTTCGCCGACAATGATCGCGAGCAGGAGTTGGGCCCATGACCGCACGGAAAATGAAGCTCGGGCTGTTCATCAGGCCTTGCGGTCATCATATCGCCTCGTGGCGTCACCCGCTCGCGCAGGCGGACGCCGGCGTCAATTTTCCCCATTTCGTCGAAATGGCCAGGACCGCGGAGCGCGGCCTTTTCGATCTGCTGTTCTCGGCGGATTCGGCGACCGTCTGGACCGCGGCGGAATCGGCGATCGACCGGGTGCACTACGTCGCCTGGATGGAGCCGTTCACGCTGCTGTCGGCGCTGGCAGGCTTCACCAAGAACATCGGCCTCGCCTGCACCGCGAGCACCAGCTTCGAGCAGCCCTATTCGCTGGCGCGCAAGTTCGCGACGCTGGACATCATTAGCGGCGGCCGCGCCGGATGGAACGTGGTCACTTCAGGCAACGAAACCGAGGCGCTGAACTTCGGCAAAGAGCCGCATCTGCCCAAGAAGGAGCGCTACAAGCGCGCCGACGAGTTCGTGGAGGTGGTGCGTGCGCTTTGGGATTCCTGGGACGAAGACGCTTTCCTGCGCGACAAGGAGACCGGCATCTTCTTCGATCGCTCGAAGATGCACGTGCTCGATCATCACGGCGCATTCTATGACGTGCGCGGGCCGCTCAACGTGGCGCGCTCGCCGCAAGGCCAGCCCGTCATCGTCCAGGCCGGCCTGTCCGACGACGGCCGCCAACTCGCCGCCGAGACGGCGGAGGTCGTATTCGCCGCTCACGATACGATCGAAAGCGCGCGCGAATATTATGCCGACGTGAAGGGCCGCATGGCGGGCTGCGGCCGGTCCCGCGATGACATGAAGATACTGCCGGGTCTTTCCGTCACCGTTGCACCGACCCGCGCCGAGGCGGAGGCCAAGTTCAAAGAACTGCAAGGCTTGCTGCATCCCGATCTCGGCGTGGCGCTGCTGTCGCGGCGCCTGGGCTTTGATCTCACCGGCTATCCGCTCGATCAGCCGCTGCCGCCGCTGCCGGAGAATGCGGTGGTGAGCAGCCGTTCCGACATGATCAGCGCCTGGTCGAAAGCGGGCGCGCCCACCCTGCGCGAGCTCTATCAGCGCTTTGCCAGCGCGCGCGGACATTATTCGATCGTCGGCACGCCGGGCGAGGTGGGCGAGGAGATGGAACGATGGTTCACCACCGGCGCCTGCGACGGCTTCAACGTCCTGCCCGCGTATTACCCCGGTAGTCTCGACGACTTCGTCGACATGGTGGTGCCCGAGCTGCAACGCCGCGGCATATTCCGCACCGCTTATGAAGGCGCGACGCTGCGCGAGAATTTGGAGCTCCCGCGGCCCGCGAGCCGGTATGCGAAAGCCGCGATGCGGCCGAGCCTCGAACACCAGCACTGAGCGGGCCGACCCATTTTTACCATACCGATGTGTCGGGCTTGTCTCCGGGGGCGGCGGGACCGATCATCGCGAGGACGGGAGGACGAATGGTATTCGATGCCCTTTGGCGCGGACGCAACGGCGACCAGAACGCCGAGGCCAATACCGAGCCGGTGCCGCCCACAATCGAGCGCCCCAGCATCGCGCTCGCGCTCGGCGGCGGCGCAGCACGCGGCTTTGCGCATATCGGCGTCATCCGGACGCTTGCCGCCCACGGCATCAAACCCGATATCATTGTCGGCACCTCGATCGGCGCGGTGGTCGGCGGCTGCTACGGCGGCGGCCAGCTCGACGTCTTCGAGGAGTGGTCGTCGCGGCTGACCAAGCGCGGCATTCTCGGCTATCTCGACATCAGCGTAGCCGCCGGCGGTCTAATCAGCGGCGGGCGGCTGGCCTCGCGTCTCGACGAGACGCTGGGCGACACGCTGATCGAGTCGTTGCCGATCCGCTTCGCCGCCATCACCACCGAGATCGGCACCGGGCACGAAATCTGGCTGACGCGCGGGCGGCTGGTCGATGCGCTGCGCGCCTCCTATGCGCTGCCGGGAATCTTTCCGCCGGTTCGGCTTGGCGGCCGCTGGCTGGTCGACGGCGCGCTGGTCAATCCGGTTCCGGTGTCGGCGGCGCGCGCTCGGCGCGCGGCTGGTGATCGCCGTGAACCTCAATTCCGACATCCTCGGCCGCGGCGCCACCGTCGCCGACCACGGCTCCGACGAGAGCGACGAGCGCTACCGTCAGGAGATACTCAAGCACGGCGGGCTGCGCTCAGCGATCTTCGGCACCGAGCGCGAGCTGAAGCGGCAGTTTTTCGGCGGCACGGGGCGTCCCGGGATCCCGACCGTGATGGTCGATGCCTTCAACATCATGCAGGACCGCATCACGCGGGCGCGGCTGGCCGGCGACCCGCCGGACGTGATCATCAGCCCGCGGCTCGGGCACGTCGGCTGGTTCGATTTTCACCGCGCGCGGGAGACCGCCGAAATCGGCGCGCGCACCACCGAACGCGCGCTCGACCTGGTCGACGAAGCGATCGCGGCACTGGCGCCGCGTCCGGCGCCGGTCACGCCGCCGGTGAAGTAGTTCTCAGGCGGTCTGGATGTAGTCGCGCAGCGCCGCCTGCTCGCGCTCCATCTCCTCCAGGCGATGCTTGACCACGTCGCCGATTGAGACCAGACCGGCGAGCCTGCCTTGCTCCACCACCGGAACGTGGCGGAATTTGCCGTCGGTCATCTGCTCCATGATCGAACTGATGGTGTCGGACGGACTGCAGGTCCTGACCTTGCGCGTCATGACCTCGGTCAGCGGCAGCTCGAGCACGGCCGGTCCTCTGGCCCCGAGTTCCTTGACGATGTCGCGCTCCGAGACAATGCCAACCACGCGACGGTCGGGGCCGGTCACCACCAGCGCACCGATCCGCCGCTCCGCGAGGACTTTGACCGCGGCCGCCACGTTGGTGTTGGGCTCGATGGTGAAGACCTCGCTGCCCTTGGTGGTCAGGATGGCTTGGACTGTCATTGGGTCGCTCCCTTGGATCGCTCCCTGTCCCCCTCGACTCAGGACATGCTCGGGGACGGATCGACGGTAGCGGATCAACGCATGGAGTGGGTCAGGGTTCCTGACGTGTCCGGCAGCCATGCGCTGAGCGGTTAGCACGGCGTTAAAGCGGCGGCGCAGGCTCGTCGGCGACGTCGTCTATCTGCCGCACCGGGTCGAACAGTGAAAACAGCAGCAGCCCGGCGACGAAACCGCCGACGTGGGCCTCCCACGCCACATTCTGATCCTCGCCGACAATCGACACCGCGCCGATCCCGAACAGAAGATTGAAGGCGAACCAGACGCCGACGAACGTGACCACGCGCGGATTGCGCAGCGCGACAAGCAGGGGTGCAGCCGGAATCCGATCCGCGCCGTCGCCATCAGGACGCCAGCGGTCGAGCGGTCCGCCGCGCTCGAAGACGAAGCGCGATGCCGCTCCCATCATTCCCGAGATCGCGGCCGAGGCGCCGATCACCAGCGAACGCTCGCCCGCGTGCGTGATCAGATGGGCCAAGGCCCCCGCCGCCACCGTCACCACAAAGAACGCGAGAAAGCGCAGCGCGCCGAACCGCCGCGCCAGCGGACTGCCGAAGGCGACCAGCCAGATCGCGTTGAAACCGATGTGCGTCAGGTCGGCATGAAGAAGGGCATAGGTCACGAAGGTCCAGAGCTTCGCGCCGAACCCGCCGGGCAGCAGCCCATCGAGCAGCAGGGTCGAATCGTAACGGGCCGGGATGAAAGAGAACAGCAGGAGGACGATCTGGTCCGTATCCTCGGACAGGACGAGCACACGCACGGCATGGACGAGGCCGAGCACCAAGAGCACCAGGACGATGACCGCCGGTACGTTGAGGATAGGTTCCCGAGCTGGTCTCACCCGCGCATCCCGATTGAGTGCGTGAGATAAGCGAGACGCCCGCAAAGATAAAGGGGAGAGCCAGGTCTCGAAGACCGGCCCTCCCCTT
>CAMDEB010000111.1 GCA_945893085.1 Rhodoplanes serenus
GAGAACGGGAAACACGCATGGAAAAGAAGCCTGTCAGACGTATCGTCACCGGACACGACGACCAGGGCAAGGCCGTCATCCTGTTCGACGGGGCGACGCCCTACGTCAATCAGCGCGGCGAAGGCAACGTGGTGTCGCTGTGCTGGATCACCAACGAGACGCCGGCCGACCTGTCGCACACCCGCGACCAGGCCAACCAGAAGACCGGCGTGCCGCCGCCCAAGAACGGCTCGATCTGCCGCGTGGTCGATTTCGCGCCGTACAGCGGCGAGGTGCCGAAGGGCGTCGACCATCACGAAATCCTCAAGCAGATGGGCATCGATCCGGCGACGCAGGGCTACCAGCGGCACATTTTCACGCACCGAACCCGCTCGATCGACTACGCCATCGTGCTCGAAGGCGAGATCGACATGCTGCTCGACGACACCGAGGTGCATGTGAAGGCCGGCGACATGATGGTGCAGCAGGGCACCAACCACGCCTGGGTGAACAACTCGGGCAAGCCGTGCCGAATCTGCTTCGTGCTGATCGACTCGGAGGACCCGCCGGCGTGGAAGAAGGATTGGATGCCGAAGAAATAGCCAAAGCCATTGCCTGCAACACCCACCCATGTCATCGCCGGGCTTGACCCGGCGATCCATCTTCTTTGCGAAGGGATAGATGCCCGGGTCAAGCCCGGGCATGACAGCGGTATTCGCAGCGCGCGCCGCGGCTACTCCGCCTTCCAGGGAATGACCTTGCGCTCGATCTCCTGCAGGATCACGGTCGCGATCAGCCCGAGCACGCCGACCGACACGATGCCGACGAACATCACGTCGACCTGCAACAGCTCCCACGAGTTCCAGATCAGGTAGCCGATGCCGGCCTTGGTGGCGACGAACTCCGACGCCACCAGCACGATGAACGACACCGCGAGCGCGATCCGCAGTCCTGCGAAGATCGTCGGCAGCGCGCCGAAGAACACGATGCGGCGGAACATCACCGACTGGCTGGCGCCGTAGTTCCTGGCCACGTCCCAATAGATCTTCTCGATGTTGGAGGCTCCCGAATAGGTGTTGATGATCACCGGGAAGAACACCGCGATCGCCACCACCGCGATCTTCGAGGCGTCGCCGAAGCCGAACACCAGCAGCAACAGCGGCATCAGCGCGATCTTCGGGATCGGGAACAGCGACGCGATCAGCGGATCGAAAAAGATTCGCACCGGACGGAACATCGCCATCGTCAGCCCGACCGCGATCCCCGGCACGATGCCGAGGAAAAACCCGGCAAACACCCGGTAGAGCGTGACGCCGACGTGCAGCCAGAGCTCGCCGCTGATAATCATGTCCCAGAACCGCACCGCGATGTCGGTCGGCGCCGGGATGAAACGGCGATCGCCGAAACCGGCCATCAGCAGCAGCTGCCACAGCAGCAGCAGCCCGATCGGCGAGATCAAGTAGAGCAGCCGCTCCTGCGTTTTGCGCGAGCGGGCGCTCATAGTTCCATCTCCGCCCGCGCCCGCATCACCTCTTCCTCCAGCACGCGCCAGATGTCGAGCTTGAGCGCGCCGAACTCGGCCGACGCCGAGAGCTTCATCAGGTCGCGCGGATGCGGAAACGGCACGTCGATGATCCGCTTGATGCGGCCGGGTTGCGCGGTCATCAGCACCGTGCGGTCGCCCATCAGCAGCGCTTCCTCGATCGAATGGGTGACGTAGATCACGGTCTTGCCGGTCTGCTCCCACAGCCGCACCAGCTCGGTCTGCAGGATGACGCGGTTCTGCGCGTCGAGGGCCGCGAACGGCTCGTCCATCAGCAGCATGGCCGGCTCGGTGACGAAGGCGCGCGCGATCGCGCTGCGCTGGCGCATGCCGCCGGAGAGCTGGTGCGGGTAGTGCTTGCGGAACCTGACCAGGCCCACGAGTTTCAGCGCCGCCTCGACGCGCCGGTCCGCTTCGGCGCGCGGCACGCCGCCCGTCTCCAGCCCGAAGCGGACGTTGGTCTCGACATCCATCCAGGGAAACAGGCCGCTCTCCTGAAACACCATCGCGTTCTCGACCGCCCAGCCTTCGGCGTGCACCTTGATCGTGCCGCCGGTTTGCGTGTCGAGGCCGGCGAGGATGCGCAGCAGCGTCGATTTTCCGCAGCCACTCGGCCCGACGATGCAGAGGAACTCGCCCGCCTCGACGCGCAGGTCGACGTTGTCGATCGCCACGACCGAACCCTGCCCGCTCACGTATTCCTTGCGCAAACCCTTGATCTCAAGCGCGGCGCCGCGCCGCGGCGCGATCATCGGATTGCTGTTAGCGCCCGCGCTCACGGGCTCAGCGGCAGCCGGTGAGCTTGCTGTCCTTGTTCTCGACCACGAACGGCCCGAGCTTCGCCCGGGCGTGCTCGATGTAGCTGGTGTCGATCAATTTCTCGGCGGGGAATTGCGAGTTGATCATCTTGCTCTTCACGTACCAGGCTTGAATGTCGAGCAGACTGGCGATGTTGACCTGACCGTTGGCGCTGCGCGCCGGCCAGGGATATTTGTTGAGCAGCTCCAGCCGGCGCTCGGTGCCGCTCGAGACCAGCGTGTCGATGATCTCCTGCCGGATCGGCGCGCCGTGAAAACCCTGGCAGTAGTCGCGCGCACCGCGCAGCCAGGCGGTGAAATAGTTCTTCACCAGTTCGGTGTTCTTCTTGGCCCAGTCGGTGTTGAGCATGATGACGGCGATGGTCATCGGGGTCGGCGTCACCAGATCGTCGACCTCGCCGAACGGGACCGCGATCTTCTGATCCGCCAAGCTCCAGACGAACGGCGGAATGACGATCGCCGCATCGATCGCCTTGTTGGCGAACGCGACCGACATCTGCGGGAACGGCAGCACCTTGACCTCGACGTCGGCGATGGTCAGCCCTTCCCGCTCCAGCATCTTGCCGACCTCGTAGGTCGAGACCGATCCGGTGCCGTTGCTGGCGACGACCTTGCCCTTGAGATCCTTGAAGCTCTTGACCTGGTCCTTCAGGTCGGGCCGGATCATCAGGTTGTGCCGGATCGGCGTGCTGACGCGATCGGTCGCGATGATGACCGGCAGATTTTTTTCGATCGCGTTGAAATAGCCGGCCGAGATGCCGCCGGCGACCATGTCGAGCTGCCCCTGCGCCAGCAGCGCGATCACGTTGGCGGAGGACTCGATCAGCTCAATCTGGAGCTTGATGCCGTATTCCTTGAAATAGCCCCTGTTGATCGCCATCAGCTCGGCTGCGTTCGAGGTCGAGCGCGCCATGCCGATGCGGACCGTGTGCTCCTGAGCCAGAGCGGCGCCGCCCGCGGCAATGGTCAACGCGGCCGATAGAACCAGCGGCAGGATTTTCATGGTCGCTCCCCTTCGATTCTCTGGCGTCACGTCCCGCGCGCCGGAGTTGTCGGTTTGATGACGTAGCGCCCTTCCGCATCGCGGTCGAGGGATAGCTTGTCGCGCAGGGCCTCGACCGCGCGCACCACCTCGCGCCCATCACGGCTGCCCACTGCGCTCATCAGCTCCTCGAAGAACTTCGGCCCATCCACCAGCGCCGCCTCGACCGAAGGAAACCGCTTGCCGGCAAAGCGCGGCGGCTCAGGCACCCGCACCTCGAGCCGGTCGGCGGTGCCGAACGGCCAGGTCAGGTCGAAGCCGGCTTTGGAGCCGGTCCGGCTGCCGGGCGGCAGCGACGGATCGAGCGGCAGCGTGCGCATGCCGCTCATCACCACCAGGTCGCGGTCGGGCTGGAAGCGGGTCGCCATCGCCCAATCCATCTGTGCGTCGGAGAAGATGTCGACATCGGGATCGACGACAAACACGTTCTTGCAGTTGGCGAGCGCGCTCATGCAGGCGGCAATCGCATTGCGGGCCTCGCCTGGCACGCGCTGGCGCAGCGCCACCCGCACGTTGAACGCCCCGCCGCTCGATGTGGTCGCATAGACCGCGACCGGCTCGCGCACCGCGCCTTCGAGCGCGCGCCAGATCATCACCTCGGTGCGCAGCGCCGAAAGCTGCGCGGTGTCGGTGAGGCCCATGTGGCGCCCGCCGATGGTGGAGGTCTGGAACAGCGCGTCGCGCCGGTGCGTGATCGCCGTGAGGTGGAACACCGGGTTGCGCTTGACCGCACCGTAGTAGCCGAGGAACTCGCCGTAGGGCCCTTCCGGCTCGACGTGGCCGCGCTCGTCGAGATAGCCCTCGATCACATACTCGGCGTCGGCCGGAACGCGAATGTCGTTGCTCACGCACTTGACCACCGCAAGCGGCGCGTCGCGCAGCGAGGCGACGATGCCCAATTCATCGATCGGCAATCGCATCACCCCGGCGACATGGTCGATCGGATGCGCGCCGACCACGAAGCTGACCGGCAGCCGCTGGCCCGCTCCGGCGCTCGCCTCGTAGATCGCGCGCAGGTCGCTCGGCGCCACCAGATCGATGCCGGCCTCCTTGCGCCCACGCAGCATCATCCGGCGCAGCCCGACGTTGGTGAAGCCGGTCTTCGGATCGATCACGTAGTCGATCGACGACGAGATATAGGGCGCGCCGTCGGCGCCGTGCTGGAAATGCACCGGCAGCGCGGTGAGATCGGCGTCGTCGCCGGTCAGCACCACCTGCTGGCACGGCGCCTCGGCGCGCGAGACATCGACCAGCACCGGCTTGTTCTTCAACCTGCGCTGGATTTCCGCAAGCAGCGTATCGGGAGTCTTGCCGAAGGCGCGGGCAAGCCGCGTCCGGCTGCCCATGACGCTGCCGACCAGTTCCTGACGCTCGGGGCCCGCGGCGCGAAACAGCACCGCCTTGGCATTGCCTTCCAGCACCTCGGCCAGGCCGGCAAGCTCGATCGGATCGGCGCGGGTCTCGACCTCGCCCGCGGCGGCAAGCTCGTCGATGAAGCGGCGCAGCCGGAACCGGTCGAAATCCGCGACCTGCGGCGCGCCGCCGGCCTCGGTTCGTCCGATCACATTCATCGCCATCCTCCTGCAACCGGAATTATAGAGTGTTCTCGCCGCCATCCAAACGGCGATTGCCTGCGGGTAGCAACCCGAAGCGGCGTTGGCTAGTGTCCCGCTCCCGTGGGCTGAGGAATGCAATGGACTCCGAGACCAGAACCGACAGCGGTCCCTATATCGGCCGTTCGATGCCGCGTTTCGAGGACCTGCGGCTGCTTCGCGGCGCCGGCCGCTACAGCGACGACATTTCCCTCCCCGACCAGGTCTATGCCGCGTTCGTGCGTTCGCCGCATGCCCACGCCCACATCCGGCGCATCGGCACCGCCAAGGCGCGCGCGATGAACGGCGTGCTCGCGGTGCTGACCGGTGCCGACTACGTCGCCGACGGGCTCAAGGGCGCGCTGCAGCGGCCCAATCCGGCCGGCGCGGTCGATATCAAGATTCCCGCCTTCGCGCCGGACAAGCGGCCGATCCTCGACGAGCGGCAATATCCGCTGGCGCTCGAGCGCGTGCGCTATCCCGGCGAAGCGGTGGCGATGGTGATCGCGGCAAGCATGCTGGCCGCGCGGGACGCGGCCGAAGCGGTGGAGGTCGAGTACGAAGTGCTAGCGGCTGCGACCGACGTGCGGAACGCGATCGGCGCCGAGCCGATCTGGCCGTCCTCGTCCGCGGACAACGTCGCGCTCGATCAGGATTTCGGCGATATCGCAGCCGTCGACGCCGCCTTCGCCGCGGCCGATCTCGTGGTCGAGCGGACGTTCCGCAACCAGCGCATCGTCAACGCGCAGATGGAGCCGCGCTCGGGGATCGCGTCCTACGAGGCGGCAACAGATTCCTACACGCTGATTTCCGGCAACCAGGGCGTCCACGTTCCGCGCCGCGTGCTCGCGGAATGCTTCGGCCTGCCGGAAGAGAAATTGCGGCTGATCTGCCCCGACGTCGGCGGCGGCTTCGGGCTGCGCAACAATCTCTACCCCGAGCAGGCGTCGATCGTCTGGGCGGCCAAGCGCGTCAACCGTCCGGTGAAATGGACCAACGACCGCTCGGAATCCTTCCTCACCGACTACGGCGGGCGCGACCTTGTCACCACGGCGCGGATCGCACTCACGCGCGATGGCCGCATCACCGCCTATCAAGTCGATCACCTCGGCACCACCGGCGGCCAGACCGTCACCTATGTGCCGCTCAGCAACGCCTATCGCGTCGCCACCACCGTCTACGACATTCCGCTGATGCACATGCGCTGCCACGCGGTGCTGACCAACACGGTGCCGACCGCGCCGTTCCGCGGCGCCGGCCGCCCGGAGGCGACACTGGTGCTGGAGCGGCTGATCGATCTCGCGGCGGCGCAGCTCGACCTGGACCGGGTCGCCATTCGCCGGAAGAACCTGATCGCGCGCAAGAGCCTGCCCTACCGCACCGCCAGCGGGCTCACTTACGACAGCGGCGATTTCACCGGCAACATGACGCGCATGGTCGAGGCCGGCGACTGGCAGGGATTTTCGGCGCGGCGGCGCGAGGCGAAGAAGCGCGGCATGCTGCGCGGCATCGGCATTTCCAATTATGTGGAAACCCCGGTCGGCATTCCGCATGAACGGGTCGAGGTGACCGTGCTCGGCTCGGGCACAGTTGAGCTCGCGGTCGGCACGCAATCGACCGGCCAGGGCCACGAGACCACGTTCGCGCAGGTGATGGCCGACCTGCTGGGCATACGGCCTGACGAGGTGAGGTTCATCGGCGGCGACACCAAGCTGGTGGCGTCGGGCAGCGGCACGCACTCCGACCGCTCGATGCGGCTCGCCGGCACGCTGATGGTGGAGGCCTCCGCGGATGTGGTGACGCAGGCCAAGGCGGTCGCCGCGCGGATGCTCAAGGTTCCCGCGGCGGAGATCGAATTCAGCGACGGGCTGTTCGTCACGCCGAAAAGCAACCGCCGGCTCACGGTCTACGACGTGGCGCAGGCGATCGACGAGAACCCTGTCCTCGCGCCGGGCAAGCTGCACGCCAAGGCAACCTTCACCGGCCGCATCCCCGCCTACCCGACCGGCTGCGCGATCTGCGAGGTCGAGATCGACCCCGACACCGGCGCGGTCGAGGTCGTGCGCTACGGCTCGATCGACGACGCCGGCCAGGCGATCAACCCGATGATCCTGCACGGCCAGGTGCACGGCGGTATCGTGCAAGGCATCGGCCAGGCGCTGGTCGAGGACGTGGCCTACGACGACAGCGGCCAGGTGCTCACCGGCAGCTTCATGGACTACGGCATGCCGCGCGCGCGCATGCTTCCGATGTTCGACATCGCGCTCGCCGAAGATCCGACCAAGGGCAATCCGCTGCGCGTCAAGGGCGGCGGCGAGGCCGGGATCACGCCCGCGCTCGCCGTGGTGATGAATGCGATCGTGGACGCGCTGTCGGCCTATGGGATCGACCACATCGACATGCCGGCAACGCCGCAGCGCATCTGGGCGGCGATCCAGGAGGCGAAGGGGCACAACATGTAATGCTGTCATCGCCGGGCTTGACAGGGTGAGATGCCGAGACAGGGAAAATTATCATGACACCACAAAACATCGGCATCATCGGCGCCGGCCTGATGGGGCACGGCATCGCCTATCTGCTGGCGAACGCGGGCCACACCGTGCGGGTTTACGACCCCTCTGCCGAGTGGCGCGCGTCGATGCCGGCGCGGCTGCAAAGCTCGCTCGACCTGTTGGGCGACGATCCGATGCTGCTCAAGCGCATTTCGGCGCATGAGCAGATGGCGCCGGCGATGCAGGACGTCAGCTTCGTGTTCGAGGCGGCGCCGGAGAAGCTGCCGCTCAAGCAGCAGCTTTTCGCCGAGCTGGAAACCATGGTCGCGGCGGACACCATTCTCGCCAGCAACTCGTCGGCGATCCCCTCGACCGAAATCGGCGCAAAACTCAAGCACCGCGAGCGCGTGGTCGGCACGCATTTCTGGAACCCGCCGCACCTGGTGCCGCTGGTCGAGGTGATCCAGAACGAGAAAACCAGCGACGACACCATCCGCAAGACCATGGAGCTGCTGCGCGACGCCGGGCGCAAGCCGGTGCACGTGAAGAAGGACATCCCCGGCTTCGTCGGCAACCGGCTGCAGCACGCGATCAAGCGCGAGGCGATCGCCATGATCGCCGCCGGCGTCTGCGATGCCGAGACCATCGACGAGGTGGTGAAGAGCGGCTTCGGCGCCCGCATGGCGGTGCTCGGGCCGATGGAGCAGTCCGACCTCGTCGGCCTCGACCTCACGCTCGACATCCAGAACGTGCTGCTTGCGGACCTCGACCGCTCGACCGCGCCGACGCAATTCCTGAAGGACAAGGTCGCCAGCGGCAAGCTCGGCATGCGCACCGGCGAGGGCTTGCGCAAATGGGCGCCGAGCGAGGCCGACGCCGTGCGCGAGCGACTGCGGCGCTTCCTCGCCGAGCAGGCCCAGGCGGAAAAGACTCGGGCGCAGAAGGCGCGGTCCTAAGTGCTCGGCGTCCTGTTCGCGGTCCTGTCGGCGGCGACATTCGCGATAAACAATGTCGCATCGCGCCGCGGCGTGGTGACCGGCACGCCGAGCCAGGGCATGGCGCTGACCATCCCGATCGGAGTCGCATTTTTCCTGCTGCTCGCGATCGGGTCGGGCGAGATCGTCCGCCTGGCGCAGTTCCCGGCCACCGCGGTCGCCTGGCTGGCGGGTTTTGGCCTGGTGCACTTCGTGTTCGGCCGATACTTCAACTACCACGCCAATCAGGCGGCCGGCGTGAACCTCACGGCGCCGGTGGTGCAGCTCCAGGTCGTCGTCGCGCTCGTCCTCGCGGTGGTCGTTCTCCATGAGCCGTGCACCGCCCTGCAAATGATCGGCGGCGTGCTGATCCTGGCTGGCTCGTTCGTGACCCAGCGGCAACCGGTGCGCGCGCTGCCGGCCTCGTTGGATGTCCCGACCATCGACCCGTCGGTTTCGGCGGAGCCGAGCGAAGGCAAGACCAGACCGTTCGCGCCCCGCTATCTCGCCGGCTATCTGTTCGCATCGCTCGCGGCGCTCGGTTACGGCACGTCGCCAATCCTGGCACGGTTTGCCCTGGCGGAGACCGGCGCGGCCAGCGGCATTCTGGGTGGGCTGATCGCCTACGCCACCGCGACGGCTTTCATGGCCGTCGCGCTGTTGTGGAGTCCGACGCGCCGCGACGTCAGGTCGCTCAAGCGCGAGAACCTGCGCTGGTTCGTGTGGTCGGGGTTGCTGGTCGCGGCGGCACAAGGCCTCTTCTTCTCGGCGATCGCCGTCGCGCCGGTCATGGTGGTGATGCCGATCCTGCAGATGTCGCTGGTGTTCCGCCTGATCCTGTCGACCTGGCTCAACCCTGACCACGAAGTTTTCGGCTGGATCGTGATCATGGGCGCCGCCATCTCGATCGTCGGCGCGCTGCTGGTGTCGGTGGACACCGGTTTCATCCTCGATGCGCTGGCGGTACCCGACGCGCTCGGAAACGTGCTGCGCTGGCGGGTGTAGAGCCTGAGTTACTTGCCCTTGAGCGTGTACTTGCCGCCCTCGTCGCGCGTCAGCTTATCGGCAGAATAAAGCGCATCGAGCTCGCGCACGATCTCGCGGCCGTCGCGGGTGCCGGCCGCCGACATCAGTTCGAGGAAACTTGCGGGCTTTTCGCCCAGCACGTCGGCGACCGACCGCTTGCCTTGGCCGTTGGTCTTGAGCACCGGCGGCGCGGGGATGCCCCACTCCAGCGATCCGCGCTTGCCGAACGGGATGGTGCAATCGTAGCCGACCTTGGCCCCGGTGCGCGCGCCGCCGAGCGAGGGATCGAGCGGCACGACGCGGAAGCCGCTCGCCACCGTCATGTCGCGGTCGCCCTGGAAGCGCGTGCCCAGCGCCCAGTCGCACTGCTCGTCGGAGAACACGTCGATGTCGTCGTCGAACACGAACACGTTCTTGGCCTCCGCCATCGAGCCGAACACGGCGGCGATGGCGTTCCGCGCCTCGCCCGGCACCCGCTGGCGCAGCGAGACGCGCACGTTGTACATGCCGCCGCTCGACGGCGTCGCGAACACCGCAACCGGCTCGCGCACGGCGGTGACGAGCCCGGCCCAGGCGGCGGATTCGGTCTTCACGGTGGTGAGCTGCGCGGTGTCGGTGCGCCCGAGCGCGCGGCCGCCGATGGTCACGGTCTGGAACAGCGCGTCCTTGCGGTGCGTGATCGCAGTGAGATGGAACACCGGATTGCGCTTCACGATGCCGTAATAGCCGACGTACTCGCCATACGGCCCTTCCGGTTCGGTATGGCCCTTGGGATCGAGGTAGCCTTCGAGCACGTATTCCGCGTCGGCCGGCACCCAGACATCGTTGGTCACGCATTTCACGATCGGCACCGGCGCGCCGCGCACGGCGCCCAGCACGTCAAGCTCATCCATCGGCGGCGTGCCGGCGACCGCCGCCATGAAATCCGCCGGATGCGAGCCGACCGCGTAGGCGACCGGCAGCTTCTCGCCGCGGGAGACCGCATCGAGATAGATCGCCCGCATGTCGCTCGGCGCGATCATGTCGACGCCGGCATGGCGCGGACCGCGCAGCATGATGCGGCGGCAGCCGACGTTGGTGTGGCCGGTTTCGCGGAACAGCGCAAAGTCGATGCCGGCCGAGATGTAGGGCGCGCCGTCCTCGCCGTGCTGCAGGTGCACCGGCAGGGCGCAGAGGTCCGCCTCCTCGCCTTTGAGCACGACCTGCTGCACCGGCGCGTCGGCGCCCGAGACCTTCACCGGCTTCAGCGGGCTGGCGAGCCTTGCCATCAACGTCGGCAGCAGGCCGGCCTCGTCGGTGTCGAGCGCCAGCGCCAGCCGCTTGCGCGAGCCCATGACATTGCCGATCAGCTCGGCCTTCTCGGGTCCGACCGAGCGCAGCAGGGTCGCGCGCGGATTGCCTTCGAGCACGGCTGCAACGTCGACGAGATCGGTCGGCGCGTCGTGCACCTCGCATTCGCCCATCTGCACCAGCCGCTCGACGAAGCGGCGCAGGCGAAATCGCTCGGTATCGACGGCGGGCATCGGGTTCTCCTTCGGGGCAACAACCAGCGCGACTCTGGGCGATCCGCGGCGTTCTGTAAATCGCTGCGGCCGCCTGTCGCGCGTATTGGAGCGTTGTTCTAAGCTAGGTTCCAGGAAAGCGGGCCTTCCCACCGATCGGAGTGACGCATGTTGCAGGCTGTTCGCGCGGTATTCATCGTGGCGCTGGCGCTGCTCGCCGCCTCTACCCCGTTGCTCGCCCAGACCTATCCGGACCGGGTGATCAAGCTGATCGCGCCGAACCCGGCCGGCGGGCTCGGCGACCTGCTGCTGCGCACGTTCGGCGACTACGTGACCGCCAAGACCGGCCAGCCGACGGTGATCGAGAACCGCGCCGGCGCGAGCGGCAACGTCGCCTGGGAGGCGATCGCCAAGGCCACGCCCGACGGCTACACCATCGGCCTGGTCAACACCGGCGTCATCATCAACAGGTTCATGTTCAAGTCGCTGCGCTACGACGTGTTCGACGACCTGGTGCCGATCGCGCCGATCGGCGACGCGCCGCAGCTGTTCTTCATCCACGACAAGCTGCCGCCGAAGACGCTCCAGGAGTTCATCGCCTTCGCCAAGGCGCAGTCGCGCAAGCTGACCTACGGTTCGGCCGGCATCGGCTCGCCGCCGCATCTCGCCGGCGACCAGCTTTCGCGGCGGATCGGCGTCGAGCTGGTGCACGTGCCGTATCGCGGAGTGGCGCCGGCGATCACCGACGTCATCGCCGGCCACGTCGATGCGATCCCGGTCTCGATCGGCCCGATCCGGGCGGCGGTCGAGGCCGGCACCATCCGC
>CAMDEB010000112.1 GCA_945893085.1 Rhodoplanes serenus
GATCGTGCCCGACGTCGCGCTGTTCCACGCGCCGATGGCCGACAGCTTCGGCAACGTCTGGATCGGCCGCCAGCGCGAGCTGGTCACCATGGCGCATGCCGCGGAGAAAACCGTCGTCACGGTGGAGAAGCTGCACGAGGGCAACCTGCTCGAAGACCCGACGCTGGCCGCGGGCACCCTGCCCGGCTTCTACGTCGAGTCCGTCGTGGTGGTGGAGCGCGGCGCCTGGCCGCTGCCGCTGCCGGAGCAGTATGCGTGGGACGCCGAGCATCTGAAGGAATACGCGCGGCTGGCAGCGACGGAGGAAGGGTTCAAAAAGTATCTCGACCAGCACGTGTATGAGAAACAGGCCGCATAACCATCAACACACTCCGTCATGCCCGGCCTTGTGCCGGGCATCCACGCCTTTCTTGTCGCCAAGACGTGGATGGCCGGGACATAGGCGAGCGAAGCGACGCCGTCCTTCGTACGGCTATGCCCGGCCATGACGACGGAGAGAGTTGCGACAAACTCAGGTTTCCGCGACGAGGAACTCCTCTCCGCCGTCGTCGCCGATCTGATCGGCGACGTGCGCCATGTCGCGGTCGGCAGCGCCTCGCCGATCCCGGCGACCGCGGCGCTGCTCGCCCGTGCGCGCGGCCACGGCAAGCCCTACGTCTCGCTGCTCGGCAGCCCGAAGCACACCTTCTTCACCGATGGCGGCCGCGAGCTGTTCGACTGCGCCGGCCAGGGCCGCATCGACGTGTTCTTCCTCTCCGGCGGCGAGATCGACGGCGAGGGCAACGTCAATCTGGTCAGCATCGGCGACTACGACAAGCCGACGACGCGGTTTCCCGGTTCGTTCGGCTCGTCCTATCTCTACTACGTGGTACCGAAGGTGATCCTGTTCCGCACCGAGCATTCCAAGCGCACGCTGGTGCCGAAGGTCTCCTTCATCAGCGCACCGGGCGGCAGCCCCGACAACGTCCACCGCAGCGGCGGCCCGATCGCGCTGATCACCAACCGCTGCCTGTTCTTGTTCGACCGGACGCGGCGGCGCTTCCGCCTCGACAGTATTCATCCTGGCCACACACTGGCGGAAGTGATCGTCAACACCGGCTTCGAATTCGAGCGTCCGCCGGACGTTCCGACGACGCGCCCGCCGTCGGCCGAGACGCTGCGGCTGATGCGCCAAGTGGTCGCCCCGGAGCTGGCCGAGGTCTATCCGCAGTTCGCCGCGCGCGTGTTCGGGGTCGGAAAAACCGCCTGAAAGACCATTTGCAGAGCCTGCTCCGGCATGGTCTTTATGCGGGCCAACGCCCACCCGGACTGCCATCAGCCACAAGGGAAATCCGTGAAACAGGTCGAAGCTGCGGTCATCGGCACCGGCTGGTGTGGCGGCATCCGGGCCGAGACCCTGTCGCGCTCAGCGCTCTGCGACAGGCTCCACATCTGCGAGATCAAGCCGGACCGCCTCGCCGAGATGAAGGCGCTGACCAAGCCCGCGACCGCGACGCTCGACTACCAGGACATCGTCAAGAACGACGCCATCAAGGTGGTCTACATCT
Organism: Rhodoplanes serenus; assembly: GCA_945893085.1. GTDB lineage: Bacteria > Pseudomonadota > Alphaproteobacteria > Rhizobiales > Xanthobacteraceae > Z2-YC6860. Next base: position 1,548 of record CAMDEB010000112.1, read on the forward strand.
GCACCACGCCGGAGCACACGCACTTTCCGATCACGCGCGATTGCCTGAAAGCCGGCAAGCATGTGCTGCTGGAGAAGCCGATCGCGATGGAATTGTGGGAAGCGGACGAGCTGATCGCGCTGGCAAAACGCCACGGCGTGAAGTTCACCATCGGCTATTCGCAACGCTTCAACACCAAGTTCGCCTACGCCAAGAAGAAAATTTCAGACGGAACTCTCGGTACGGTGTCGGCGATCGTGGTGAGCCGCAACATCGCGCGCGGGCTGGGCAAGAAGATCGGCACGCGTGTCAAACTTTCGCCGGTGGTGATGGAATCGACCCACGATCTCGACTTCGTGTTCTGGCTGCTGGAGCCGGCGAGGCCGGTGCGGGTCTATTCGCAAGGCGCCTACGGCACCATGAAGGCGATCAACGGCTCCTACGACGTGATGTGGTCGATCGTGACCATGGACAACGGCATGGTCGTGACCATCGGCGGCGGCTGGAGCCTGCCGGAGAGCTATCACAACTATTGCTCAACCTGGGTCGAGATCCACGGCACCGAGGGATCGCTGGTGCTCGACGATACCCATCGCGACAACTGGCTGAACACGGTGTCGGACGGTACGCGCTTTCCGATGTCCACCATGCCGGGCGAGCAGGTCGACCATGTGTTCGCCGGCCAGATGGGGCCGGAGACCATCCACTTCCTCGAAGCCTGCATCCTCGACAAGCCGCCGATGGTATCGCCGGAAAGCGCGCGGCGGGTGATGGAAACCTATCTCGCCGCCGATCTTTCGGCCGACCGCAACGAGGCGATCGACCTGCCGCTGACCAACGAGACCATGGCCGCCATTTCCGACGCCACCGCGAAGGTGAAGCTATGAGAACGTTCTCTCTACCGTCATTCCGGGGCGCCGCGCAGCGGCGAGCCCGGAATCCATACGCCGCAGCCGTGGTTATGGATTCCGGGCTCGCGCCACCGATGTCGGGCTTGCCCGACATCGGCATTCAATATCGCCCAAGTCGGCTACAGCCGACTTGGGTGGCACGCCCCGGAATGACAAGCTGCGAGAGGCGCGCCCCATGAGGACGCAGGCCAAGGAGATCGGGCTCGCCATCATCGGCGGCGGCCGGGTCGGGCTGTTCCGCGGCGAGGTCGCCAACCGCCACCCGGCGGTGAAGTGGATCGGGCTCGCCGAAAAGAACCCCAATCGCGCCGGCGAGGTCGCGCCGGCGATCGGCGCCGACTTCGTGACCCAGAGTCACCGCGAGCTGCTGGCACGCCCGGAGGTGACGGCCGTCATCGTCGCGACCGACGAACACCTGCACGTCGATCCGATCATGGCGGCGGTCGAGCGCGGCCTGCCAATGCTGATCGAGAAGCCGCTTGCCACCGACCTCGCGCAATCCGCCAGGGTGCTGAAAGCGATCAAGGACGCCAAGATCGACGCCATCGTCGGCTACACCCAGCGCTTCCGGCGCAAATGGCTCGCCGGCAAGGAGAAGGTGCGAACCGGCGCGTTGGGCGACGTGACCCTGGTCACCTCGCGCGCGTTCATGAACCGGCTGGTCGCAATCGACAACTACAAGCGCACCGACGACCCAACCACGATCTCGCCGATGGTGATCTCGGGCACCCACGCGCTCGACGTCTGCATGTGGTATCTCGAAAAAAAGACGCCGGTCGAATGCTACGCGCGCTCGATCGACAAGGTGCTGGGGCCGCTCTACCAGGGCATCGACGCCACCGCCGGCATGATCATGATGAGCGACGGCACGGTCTATCATCTCAACATCTCCTGGGCGCTGCCGGTGACCTGGCCGGGCGCGGTCTATTCGCTGGAGGTCGGCATCGTCGGCACCGAGGGCGTGCTCACCATCGACGACACCCACCGCGACATGGTGATGGCGGTGAGCAAGCCGCAGGCCGAAGGCTACGCGCCGGACCAGAGCCGGCTGGTGGATTTCCTCGGCAGCTATCCGCCCGGCGACATGGCGCTCGGCGAACTGCGCGGACCGATGGCCGAGGAGACCGTGTCCTGGCTCAACCGTATCGCGCTCGGCCTGCCGACGCCGGCGGCGACGGTCGAGGAGGCGCACAACCGCCTGATGCTCACCAAGGCGCTCGACTTGTCGGCCAAGCGCAAGCAGGCTGTCAAATTGCCGCTCGATCCGGACGAACTGGCGGCGGCATAGGTTTTTTCTGTCATGCCCACGAAGGCGGACATCCAGTAACTACAAGTTTGCGCTAGTCTGTGCGGAAGCAAGAGCTGGATCGCCCGCGGGCGATGACAGCAGAGAAATTCGGGAGGAATACGAATGCAAAAGACCCTGTTGGCTCTCGCCGTCCTGCTCCTTGCCGGAACGTCCGTCCAAGCCCAGGAGGACGTCGCCGCCTTCTACAAAGGCAAGACCGTGCGTCTGCTGGTCGGCGTCGGCGTCGGCTCGGGCTACGACATCAATGCGCGCGTGCTGGCGCGGCATCTGCCAAAACACATCCCCGGCAATCCGACCATCATCGTGCAGAACCAGCCCGGCGCCGGCTCGCTGACGATGACCAATCAGATGTACGCAGCCGGTCCATTCGACGGCACCGTGATCGGGGCGTCGTTCAACGGCCTGCCGACCGCGCCGCTGCTGCAGCCCAACGGCGTGCGCTTCGAAGCCACCAAGATCAACTGGGTCGGCAGCACCAACCGCGAAACCCAGACCATGTACGTCTGGCATACCGCTCCGCTGCACACCCTGGAGGACCTCAAGACCAAGGAAATGATCGTCGGCGCGCAAGCGGCGGGCTCGACGCAGTACGACTATCCCATGCTGGGACGGGACCTGTTCGGTCTGAAGTTCAAGGTCATCACCGGCTACGAGGCGACGCCCAAGATCAACCTCGCGATGGAGCGCGGCGAGGTGCATGGCACGCTGGCCAACTGGTCCACGGTGAAGGCGATCAACTACCAGCAGTACCAGGAAAAGAAGATCCGCATCCTGGTGGCCTGGGGCGCGCGCAAGCATCCCGAGCTGCCCGACGTGCCGCTGATCGCCGAGCTGGCGAAGACCCAGGAGCAGAAGCAGGCGCTCGATCTCGCACTGGCGCGGCTCGAGTTCGGCCGGCCGTTTTTCACGCCGCCCAATGTGCCGGCGGCGCGCGTGAACGCCATCCGGCGCGCGTTCGACGCGACCATGAAGGACCCGGAGTTCCTGGCCGAAGCCGACAGGCTCAAGATCGAGATCGATCCAATGACCGGCGAAGAGATCGCCAAGATGCTCGAACAAATCTCCAAGACGCCGGCCGACGTCGTAGCCCGGGTGCGAACCGCCTACGAAGCGAGGTAACAAATTTTCCGTCATTCCGAGACGCCGCCGATCTCGGGTTTACCCGAGATCGGAATTCAAGTGTCCAAGTCGGCTATAGCCGACTTGGATGGCGGCGGGCCCGGAATCCAGCCAGGTTCACGCGCTTCGCGCATGCCCCGGAATGACGGGGCTACATACGCGCCCGCAGCGGCCTGATGTTGAGCTCACCCGCCAGCTTATCGAGCAATTCCACCACCTCCGGCAGCACCGGCACGCCATCGCGCGCGCGCTCGATGCGGCGCAGCCTCCGCTGCTCGCCGGGCAACCGGATCGCGTCGAAGCCTGGCAGCACCTGCGAATTCCGCAAGTCGCGCAGATGCCGATCGGCCTCCGTTTTGAACGCCGCCAGCGGCAGGAAGCGCGACACGTCGAGCACGATTAGGAAATGCCCGGTGTCGCAGGCGTCGGTGTCGTTGTTGTTGAAGTCGACCACGTCGCGCCCGAATGCCGCGCCGTTGAGCGTCCCCGCCAGCAGCCCGAGCACCAGCGCAAGCCCCGAGCCCTTGTGGCCGCCGATCGGCAGCAGCAGGCCTTCGCCGCTGCGCGCGGAATCGGTCAGGGGCTTGCCGTCCGGCGCGATCATCCAGCCTTCCGGCATGTCGCGGCCCTGCAGCTTGTAGGCCTTGACCGTGCCGTAGGAGACGACCGTGGTGGCGATGTCGAGCACCACCGGCGGCTCATCGCCCGCCGGGACGGCGACCGCGAGCGGATTGGTGCCGAGCAGGTTCTCCGCACTGCCCCAGACCGGCATATGGTTGGCGTTCGCGACCACCGCGTAGATGCCGATCATGTCATGTGGCAGCGTCATCGCCGCGTAGACGCCGGCGGCGCCGGCGTGGTTGCTGCGCTTGGCGCCGACCCAGGCGACGCCGACCTTCCGCGCCATCTCGATCGCGGTGTCGGCGACGCGTGTCATCACCAGATGGCCCATGCCGTTGTCGCCATCCACAAGCGCAGTCGCCGGCGCGGTTTTTATGACGCTGATATTGGCGCACGGATTGCAGCCGCCGGCGCGGATGCGGCGCACGTATTGCGGCAGGCGGAATACGCCGTGCGCATCGGCGCCGGTCAGGTCCGCCTCGGTCATCAGCTCGGCGATCTTGTCCGCGTCGCCGTCCGGCACGCCGACGGCGAGCATCGCGTCCTTGATGAAGGCGACGATGGCGGGCGCGGCAATCCGCGCGCCGCTCGTCACTATTTCGCTCCCGCCATGAGCTTCTGCACCACGCCGTTGAGGATCGTCGCCTTGTCGGCGTCCGGCACCGACAGCGCCTTGACCTGCCGGGCGCATTCGAATGTGCCCATGTCGTAGGGATAGTCGCTGCCGAGCATGACATGCGACGCGCCGAACTCGGAAACCAGGAACTCGAGCTGCGGCTTGGAGTGCAGGATGGTGTCCCAATAGAAGGTGCGGATCGTCTCGGCCGGCGGAACCTTCAGGGTCTTCTGCGGCTCCGGCCGCACGTGCCAGCCGTGCTGCCAGCGGCCCGCCTGATACGGCGTGAAGCCGCCGCCGTGCACCATGAAGAACTTGATGTTCGGGAAGCGCTCGATCACGCCACCGAACACCAGGCTAGCGGCGGCGATCGTGGTGTCGAGCGGATTGCCGATCAGATTGTTGAGGTAATAGCTCCTTAGCCGGTCGATGCCGGCGACGTTGTTCGGGTGGATCATGAAGAAGGCGCTGTGCTGGTTGGCCACCGCCCAAATCGGTTCGAACTCCGGATCGTCGAGATTTTTCCCGTTGATGTTGGAGCCGATCTGCGCGCCCTTTAGCCCGAGCTTGGTCATCGAGCGGGAGAGCTCATCGGCCGCCGCCTTCGGCGCCTGCATCGGCAGCGTGGCGATGCCGTAGAAGCTCTTGGGATAATCCCGCACGTGCTTGGCGATCTGGTCGTTCTGGATCACCGAGGTCGCGGTCGTCAGGCCTGCGTCCATATTGTAGAGGAAGGTCTGCGGCGTATTGGACAGGACGTGCATGTCGACGTCGGACGCCTTCATGTCCTTCAGCCGCTGCTCGATGTCGAAGCCGCCGCGCGGCAACGGCCGATACGGCACGCCGGCGACCGACCATTCGAACACGTCCTTCTCGTATTCCTTGAGGCTGGACGCGACCTTGGGCGCCTCCTTGTTGAGGAGGTTCATCGTCTCCTCGGTGCAGATGTGCGCGTGGGCGTCGATCGACAGCGGATTGGGCATTTCGCTCCCCCTGTAATGTGGCCGCCCCATGGTTCGAGACGCCGGGCTTCGCCCGGCTCCTCACCATGAGGCGGAAGCAGAAGCCCTCATCCTGAGGAGCATCGCGGAGCGATGCGTCTCGAAGGATGAGGCGCGATTGGATTCTAAAGCAGAAAACTCACAGACCCCATTCTTCCCAGCTCTTCCGCGTCCAGGATGGCGCGGCGTTCGGCGATCTTCAGACCGGCGTCGGTGCGCTTGAGCTTGTAGCGATAGCGGCCGACGAACTCGCGCACCGGCTCGTTGCGCCGATGGCGGAAGATCGCGAAATTGGCGGCGACCGCGATCAGCCCATCCTCGACCCCGGTGATCCGCACGTTGGAGATCATCCGCCGGGTGCGCGACGGCGGGAACTCGGCGTGGCAGTTCGGGTCCTTCAGCCGGATGATGCGCTCGCGCAATCGCACGATGTCGTCGGCGACGGTGAACAGCGTGAACCGGTGATCGGCGTCCGGCTTGTCGTTGGGCGGCACGAAATACGACGCGTCCTCGGTCAGCAGCCCGAGCCAGTCGTCGAGCTTCCACTGATCGAGCAGGTCGGCCTCGTGGTAGAGGAAGTCCTCGACCTCGGCCCGCGTGACGGTCGCGTTGGGATCGACAGCGAGCGTCATTGCCGCGCTTCCATCAACTGGCTCCACTTGCGCCAGAACACGCGCAGATGGCCCTCGTCGGTCGCGAGCTGCTGCTGGCTGTTGCCCATGCCGCGGGACAAGTCCGACCACGGCACCTCGCGCCAGGCGGCGAAGCCCTGCTGCGCCAGCTCGAGCGCCGCAACGTCGTCGGGCGTGGCGAAGCCGCCCGGGCCGTAGAACGTCAGGAACGCGTGCAGCCGGCGCGCGCGCTGCGCCTCGGTCTCCTCGACCGGACCGAGCGCCCAGGCGGTGACGCGCATGTGGCCGGGACTGACCGGGAAGAAGTTGCGCACCGTCACCGACGAGCCGTCGTTGATGACGAGATTCGGAAAGATGCAGAGATTGCGGTTGGTGTCGGCGACACGCGCCGCCCTCGCCTCGCCGAGCCGCTCGACCAGCTCCTTGCGGATCGCCTCGATGTCGGCCTTGGCCTCCTCGCCATAGACCGAAATCCATTTCGCCACCGGCCGGCCGCGATAGTTCGGATTGTCGGTGGTGAGATGGCCGTTGCCGAGATCCTTGCCGAAGCCCTTGGTCGGCAGCATGTGGCCCTTGGCCGGCGTGATATTGACGCCGGAGTTGCGCATGTAGTTGAGCCAGGTCGAGTGCGTGGTGACGAGGTGATAGTCGTCGACGCTGTTCTCGACCAGCAGCTTCCAGTTCGCCTTGATGTCGTACTCCTGCACGCCGGAGATGATCTCCATGCGGCCGGACGGCGACTGATCGACCACCAGATCGATGTAATCCTTGGCGCCCGCCAGATAGCGGTGCAGGTCCGGCGCGTTGTGGTCGAAGTTCGCGAAATAGAAATCCTTGTAATGCTCGAGCCGCGGCACCGGCACGAGGCCCTTCTTGGTCTTGTCGAATCCCGGCGGATAGGCGTCGTCGCCGGGAATGCCCTTGAGCGAGCCGTCGGTGTTGTACGACCAGCCGTGATAGATGCAGTAGAACTGGCGCGCGTTGCCCTCGCGCTCGCGGCACACCAGCGCGCCGCGGTGCCGGCATGAGTTGATCAGCGCGCGCACGGTGCCCGCGCGGTCGCGGCAGAAGATCACCGGACGGCCGGCGACCTGGCGGCTGCGGAAGTCGTTCGGGTTCTTCACCTCGGAGGCGTGGCCGACATAGACCCAGCACTTGTCGAAGATCGCGCGGTGCTCGCCTTCGAGCACGTCGTCGGAGACGAACACCTTGCGGTTCACGGAGAAGCTCAGGTTCTCCAGATCCTCGACCACCAGGCGGCCGTTGCCGCTGCCGTTTCCTGGGCCGTTGCCGCCGCCATTGCCGTTGTGCAGATCGGTCATTTCAGGCTCCACCGGTGGGCCGGTATGTGTCCGTCGTTTCAGCGGTTTCTCTATATCTAACGCGGCCCATCGTCCACCGCCACCTGGTGTTGCAGCGCCACCTCGCGGCCCTCGCGCGCCGAGCGCAGGATCGCGAGCGCCACCTCCAGCGTGGCCTTGCCCCAGCGGCCGTCGTGCACCGGCTTGCGGCCGAGCCGCAGCGCCGCGTGCATGTCGTCCAGCACCTCACGCCGCCCGGCTATGCCGGGCGCAGGGGGGATTGCGACCTCCTGGATGCCATTGCGACCGTAGATCGTCACACCGTTGGCCGAGGCGCGCATGTCGCCCTCGGCGCAGGTGACGATGGTCACCCCGAAGTGCGGCTGGTTTTTCGGCAATCCCTGGCTTGGCTTGCCGTAGGCGAACATCTCAGTCCGCATCTTCGATTCGTCATGCGCATTCTCAAGCGCCCGGCGGGCAGCGCCGTAGGAGAGCGGCTTCAGCGAGCCACGCTCGCCGACGCCGAAATGCCATTCGTCGGAATCGAAATGATCGTAGCCGCTGTAAACCAGCGAAGCCGCGGCGCCGTTCTCGAACTGCAGCAAGGCCATGCAGCCCGCCTCGGTCGGACGCGACGGATCGAGCGCATTCGCGTGCGCTCGCACGCTGCGAACGAGCCCACCGGCGAGTAGCCGCACGGTGTCGATCTGATGCGGCACCTGGTTGAACAGGATGCCGCCTCCCTTCGCGGTGTCGAGCTCCTCCGGCCGGCGCGGCCGATACAGATAATTGGTGTAGTTGAAGCTGTTGATCATGCCGAGCCGGCCGAGTTCGCCGCCCGCGATCATCCGGCGCATCAAGCGCACCGCCGGATCGAACGCGTGGGTGTGGCCGACGATCAGCCACACGTTGTTACGCTCCACCGCCGCGATGATCGCATCGCAGTCGGCCAGCGTCAGCGCCATCGGCTTTTCCAGGATGACGTGCTTGCCGCGCCCGGCCGCGAGCATAGCGTGCGCCGCGTGGAACTGGTGCGGGGTGGCGACATAGACCACCTCGACCGCGGGATCGGCGCAAAGCTCGGCCACGTCCTCATAGGCGCGCGCCTGGAAATCGCGCCTGAAGGCCTCGCGCGGCGCCGGGTGCGGATCCGCGGCGGCGCGCACGGCGAAGCCTGGATGGACGGCCGCTGCCTGCACCATGACCGCGCCGGCCATGCCGAGGCCGACGATGCCGAGCCCGATCGGCGGCCCCTCCGGAGCCTCAGAACCGCCGATGGATGGGTTGTTTTGGGTCATTGCGCGACGGTCCGGCGGCCGGTAATTTCCAAGGCCCCGCCTGAGTTTATCCACCTTCCTGGGAAAGCCCTAGCCGACATGGATACCAAGACTCCAGCCAGCCACGCCAATCGCACGCCACGGGCCGAAGACGATTATCTGCTGCGCGGAAAAGGCCGCTTTGTGTCGGACGTCCCGCTGCCCGGCCAGACCTATGCGTGCTTCGTCCGCTCGCCCCACGCGGCGGCCGACATCAAGTCGATCGACACCGCGGCGGCGAGGGCTTCGCCCGGCGTGGTCGCGGTGCTGACCGGCGCCGACATGCAGGAATACGGCCATGGCAACCTGTCGCAGCATCCGCCGCTCGGCGGGCGCGGCGGCGCCAAGCTGATCATGCCGTTCCGGCCGGCGCTGGTGGACAAACACGTCGCGCACATCGGCGAGACCGTCGCCCTGGTGGTCGGCGAGACGTTTGCCGCGGCGCAGGACGGCGCGGAACTCGTCGCCGTCGACTATGAGACACGCGAAGCGGTCTCCGACCTCCGCGCCGCCGTCGCTCCCGGCGCGCCGCAGGTGCACGCCGAGGCGCCGGGCAACCTCGCGGTCGACTGGGCCGGCCTCGCGCCGGACCCCGAAGCCAACGCCAAGGAGGTCGAGCGCATCTTCGCCTCGGCCAAGCATGTCGCCAAGATTTCGCTGGTCCACAACCGGCTCAACGTCGCGTCGATGGAGCCGCGCGGCGCGACCGCAAGCTACGATGCCGCGAACGAGAGCTTCCTGTTGCGCGTCTGCTCGCAGGGCGCCCGCGCCATGCGCGATTCGATGGCGCAGATCATGAAGGTCGGCAACGACAAGTTCCGCGTCACCACCGAGGAGGTCGGCGGCGCGTTCGGCCTCAAGACCGGGCCCTATCCGGAATACATCGCGATCCTGGTCGCAGCGAAGAAGATCGGCCGCCCGGTGTACTGGATGTCGGGACGCTCCGAAGCCTTCCTGAGCGACAATCACGCCCGCGACGCCTACAGCGACGTGGAGCTGGCGCTCGACGAGAAGGGCAAGTTCCTGGCGCTGCGCATCCGCCATCTCGGCTCGATGGGCGCCTACATCGGCGCGGTCGGCGCCAACATCCAGACCATCAACATGATGCGCTGCCTGCCCGGCATGTACGACATCAAGCACATCGACGCGCAGACCAAGTGCGTGTTCACCAACACCGTCGTCACCGCGCCCTATCGCGGCGCGGGACGGCCGGAGGCGAGCTATTGCCTCGAGCGCGTGGTCGACGAGGCGGCACGCGTCACCGGCATCGATCCGATCAAGCTGCGGCGGCGCAATCTGATCTCGCGCAAGGCCATGCCGTACAAGACCGCGGTCGGCACCACCTACGACTCCGGCGACTTCGCGGCGGTG
>CAMDEB010000113.1 GCA_945893085.1 Rhodoplanes serenus
ATCCATCAGGTTGACCACGTTGCTCGGCTTGGCCTCGCCCGCCTTCGGTGCCGGCTTGCCGGCCTGCTTGGCTTTGATCAGGCCGACCAACGCGCTCTCATAGCGGTCCTCGAATTTGTCGGGGTCGAAGTGCGCCTTCTTGCTCTCGAGGATGTGCACGGCGAGATCGAGCATGTCGGCCGGAACCTTGGTGTCCGGAATATCGGAAAAATAGTTCTCCTCGTCGCGCACCTCGTTGCGATATCGCAATGCGGTGGCCATCAGGCCGTTCTCGCGCGGTTGCAGCATCAGCAGGCGTTCGCGACGATACAGCACGACGCGTGCGAGCCCGACCAGGTCTTCCTTCTTCATCGCCTCGCGGATCACGGCGAAGGCCTCGTAGGCGACTTTGTCGTTCGGAACGATGTAGTAGGATTCATCGAGATAGAGCTCGTCGACCTCATCGCGCGGGATGAACGAATCGGTGTCGATCGTATGCGTACTTTCGAGCGCGACCTCATCGAGCTCGTCGTCCTCGACCAGGGCGTAATTGTTCTTCTCGATCTGGTAGCCCTTGACCCGGTCTTCCTGCTCCACCGGATCCTCGGTTTCGGAGTCCACGACCAGGTTGCGGACGCGGTTGCCGGTCTTGCGGTTGATGATGTTGAAACGGACGCGCTCGCTCGTCGTGGTGGCCGAATAAAGTGCGACGGAGCAGGAAACCAGCGAGAGCTTCAAATAGCCTTTCCAATTCGGACGCGGTGCCATGGTACTCACCCCTTACGCTGGCAAAATGCACTCAAAACAACGCCGTTGAGGGGTTCCGGTTCCTTTTGGGCCGGTTACCGCTTTTCAAGGGCCGTTCTGGTAAAATGCCTTGGCGTCCGCGCTGAATGTGCGGCGGGATTCCGCATCGAAATAGAACATGTGGCCGCCGCGGTAGGCCTGAAACTGGACGCGGTCGGGCGCGCCGGGTTGTGACAGCCGGTCGAGCAGGTAGCGGCTCACGCCATAAGGCGTCACCAGATCGCTGCGGCCATGCACGACAAGCAGCCGGAACGAGGGATCGAGCGAAAGCTGCGTGCGCAAATCCTCGCTCACGCCCGGCGGCACGCGCCCGCTGCCCCAGTCCCAGCCGCCGGCGTCGCCGCTCAGCAGGATGTAGGTCATGTCGGTCTTGAAGCCGAGCTCGTCGCGCGCGTAGCCGACGAACACGCCCGACAGCGCGCGCACGAAGCCGTCGAGAATCGGATCGGCGCGGCCAAAATCGCTGTCCGGGTTGGGGTCAGGGATGGCGAAGCTCGCGTCATAGGAGCTGATCTGAATGCCAAGCGCGCGCAGGTGCCGCCCGTAGGCGCCGCGCACATGGCCGCGCGCGTTGGCCACGACCTCATAGGGTAGGCCGGTCATGCGCGCGATCTTGCCGTAGAATTCCTTCGCCTGCTCACCGGTCGGTGGCGGACCGGTGAGCGTCGTGAGGTATTCGGTGGTTGCGAAGCGCTCGGCTTCGGCCATCGCCTCGGGGGTGTAGGTGTTGGTCCGCTCCAGCTCGCTCGCGACGTAGGACGGAAATTGCAGCGCGGTGCCGAGCGCGAACTGCTGGTTGCCCCAGAGGAACGTGGCTTCCAGAAGCGGCGACACCATGAGGATGCCGGAGACCACGATGCCCTGGTCGCTCTGCAGCGCGCGGGCGACCTTGGCGGCGCGGAAGCCGCCGTAGCTTTCACCCAGCAGGTACTTGGGCGAGGCGCTGCGGCTGTTGTGCGCGACGTAGAGCGCGATCACCTTGGCGAGATATTCGGCGTCGCGTCGCACGCCCTTGAACGCGGCCGCGCCGTCGGGCTTCGCCGGCCGGCTCCAGCCGGTGCCGACCGGATCGATCATCACAAGATCGGTGAAGGCGAGCCAGGTGTCGGGATTGTCCTTGAGCTTCGCCGCCGCGCCGTCGCGGCCGTCCGGTCCGAAATCCACGATCCGCGGACCGGCGAGGCCGAGATGCAGGAAGGCCGAAGCGGCGCCCGGCCCGCCGTTGAACACGAAGGTGACCGGCCGCGTCGCGGCGGCGGCGCCCTTCGCCACGTAGGCGGTGTAGAACACAGCGGCGCTGCGCTCGCCGTTCTGATCGTAGAGTGAGAGCGTGCCCGCAGTCGCAGTGTAGGCAAGCGGGCGGCCATCGACGGTGATCTGGTGCTCGCTCACCGCGTCGGCGGGGAGCAAACTGAGCACGCCCGGCCCGGTGCTTGACGTTGCCGCGCGTTCGCTCCGCTCGCGGCGCTCGGAGCGGGACGGCTGATCCTGCGCGGGCGCGGCCGGTGCGAGCGCCAGCAGCGCAAGCAGGATCAGAGGGCAGGCGTGCAGGCTGCGCATCGCCTATTCGAGCTCGATTGCGCCGTCGATGGCGAACGAAAGATTGATCTCTCCGATCGTGACGGTGGCCTTGGCAGGCAGCGACTCGCTGCCCTTGAGGCGGCCGCTCGCCACTGCGGCGCGCACCGCCTTCTCGATCTCGCGCTGCGAGGTGACGCCCACCGTCTTGAGAAACTTGCGCAGGCTGGTGTTGAGAGCGTCCTCGTTCATGCCGATCTCCTTCGGGCTTCGCCGCTTGCCTCAGGGGGCCTGATCTCCGCGGCGGAAGTCAGACCAAAATAGGTATCCGCGCGATCTTCGCTGGCCGATCGTATCATCGGCTGCGCGAGCCGGCTGGCGACGGCATTGAGCGAGTCGGCCTTTGACCGATCCTCGCCGAAACGACGTACCAGCGGACGTTTGGAGCCGTGCGCGGCCGTTAAGCTTTCTGCCTAATTTTAAGGCGACATCCTCTGCCTGCCCTTTAGGCAGCGGGTTGTGCACCGCAAAAAATCCCCGCGAGTCCAGCATCTTGGCCGTTTCCTGCGCGTTGGCACGTCGCTTGCAAATGGATAGCGCCTGCCTGGTCCGTTGGGGGCCAGGCTCGGCGTCAACGCAGAGGGACCTTCGCGATGCTCAACTCCATCCGCACGGTCGCAGAGCGACCGATCGCCCGCCGCTGGCTTTTGGCCACCGGGCTTACGTTGGGGCTGCTGGCGGCCATGCCGTCCGCCCAGGCCCAGGAAACCATCAAGGTCGGCATCCTGCATTCGCTCTCCGGCACCATGGCAATCAGCGAGACCACGCTGAAGGACGTGATGCTGATGCTCATCGACGAGCAGAACAAGAAGGGCGGGGTGCTCGGCAAGAAGCTCGAGGCGGTGGTGGTCGACCCCGCGTCGAACTGGCCGCTGTTCGCCGAGAAGGCCCGCGAGCTGATCTCCAAGGACAAGGTGTCCGTGGTGTTCGGCTGCTGGACCTCGGTGTCGCGCAAGTCCGTGCTGCCGGTGTTCAAGGAGCTGAACTCGATCCTGTTCTATCCGGTGCAGTACGAAGGCGAGGAGAGCGAGCGCAACGTGTTCTACACCGGCGCCGCACCGAACCAGCAGGCGATCCCGGCGGTCGACTATCTCGCCAAGGAAGAAAAGGTGCAGCGCTGGGTGCTGGCCGGCACCGACTACGTCTATCCGCGCACCACCAACAAGATCCTCGAAGCCTACTTGAAGTCGAAAGGCGTCAAGCAGGAAGACATCATGATCAACTACACGCCGTTCGGTCATGCCGACTGGCAGACCATCGTCGCCGACATCAAGAAGTTCGGCTCGGCCGGTAAGAAGACCGCCGTCGTCTCCACCATCAACGGCGACGCCAACGTGCCGTTCTACAAGGAGCTCGGCAACCAGGGCATCAAGGCCAAGGACATCCCGGTGGTGGCGTTCTCGGTCGGCGAAGAAGAACTCGCCGGCATCGACACCAAGCCGCTGCTCGGCCATCTCGCCGCCTGGAACTACTTCGAGTCGATCAAGAGCAAGGCCAACTCCGAGTTCATCGCCACGTGGAAGGCCTTCACCAAGAACCCGAAGCGCGTGACCAACGATCCGATGGAAGCCCATGTCGTCGGCTTCGCCATGTGGGTGAAGGCAGTCGAGAAGGTGAAGTCCACCGATCCCGACAAGGTGATCGACGCGCTGCCCGGCATCGAGGCGCCGAACCTGACCGGCGGAATCTCCAAGATGTTGCCGAACCATCACATCACCAAGCCGGTGTTCATCGGCGAGGTGAGGGCGGACGGCCAGTTCGACGTGGTGTGGAAGACGCCGGGTCTCGTCGCGGGCGACGCCTGGTCGAAGAACCTCGACGGTTCCAAGGACCTGATCGGCGACTGGGTCAAGCTTAAGTGCGGCAACTACAACACCAAGACCAACAAGTGCGGAGGCGCATGACGGCAATCCGCGCCTTGTTGTAGGCTTCAAACGAGGCGGCGGTCCGCCGCCGCCTCACTCCACACACGCTGTTGCCGGGAACATCCGCGATGTGTCTTTTGCGAGCTTGCCTCGTCGCGATGATATTCGGATTGGCGCTGGCCGGACCGGCTGCGCACGCCGCCGACCTGACCGAAGCGCTGGCGCGCTTCACCACCGACGATTTCAGCGACACCGACGCCGGCATTTCCGAGGTCGCGGCGAGCGGCGATCCACGCTCAGCGACGATCATAGAGGCATTGCAGGCCGGCCGGCTGTTGTTTAACGCCGAGCAGAAGAAGGTGTTTTACACCGACGCGTCCGGCAAGCTGATCGACGCGGCGATCGGCCAGGCTGTCACCGGCGACCGTCCTGCCGATCTCGAAAAGGTTCGGCTCAACAACCGGCTTCGCCGCGCGATCGACGCGGCGCTCGGCGGCTTGACGCTACTGGCGCCGGATCCGGCGCGGCGCTACGACGCGGCCCAGGCGGTGTTCAAGTCGCGTGAGGCGACGGCGCTGCCGTTGCTCGACGCAGCGCTCGCCAAGGAAACCGACCAGCGGGTCAAGAAGGCGCTGACCGAAGCCCGCGCCGCCGTGGTGCTGTACGCCGATGACGCCAGCGAGGCCGACAAGGTCGCCGCGATCGCGGTGCTAAGGGCGCGCGGCGGGCAGGAGACCGTGGCCGCGCTGTCCGGCCTCCCGGTGGACGCGCCTGCGGCGGTGAGCGGCGCGGCGCGCGAGGCGGTCACCGCAATGCAGAGCCAGCTCGCGGCCTGGACCGCGGTACAGAACGCCTGGTACGGGATTTCGCTCGGCTCGGTGCTGCTGCTGGCGGCGATCGGGCTCGCCATCACCTTCGGCGTCATGGGCGTGATCAACATGGCGCACGGCGAGATGGTGATGCTCGGCGCCTATGTCACCTTCGCCGTGCAGGAACTGATCCGGCAATACAATCCGGGGCTGTTCGACTATTCGCTGCTCATCGCAGTGCCGCTGGCGTTCCTGGTGGCGGGCCTGGTCGGCATCCTGGTCGAGCAGGGCATCATCCGCTTCCTCTACGGCCGGCCGCTGGAGACATTGCTCGCGACCTGGGGCCTGTCGCTGGTGATGCAGCAGGCCGTTCGCACCGCGTTCGGACCGACCAACAAGGAGGTCGGCAACCCGTCGTGGATGAGCGGCGCGTTCGAGATCGGCCAAATCACCATCACCTACAACCGGCTCTGGATCGTCTGCTTCACGCTGGCGGTGTTCGTCGCGCTGCTCGGTCTGCTGCGCTTCACGCGGCTGGGTCTTGAGATGCGCGCGGTGACGCAGAACCGGGCGATGGCGGCGTCCATGGGCATCCGAACGAGCCGCGTCGACGCGCTCACCTTCGGGCTCGGCTCCGGCATCGCCGGCATCGCCGGCGTCGCGCTGTCGCAGATCGACAACGTCAGTCCCAACCTCGGCCAGGGCTACATCATCGACAGCTTCATGGTGGTGGTGTTCGGCGGCGTCGGAAACCTGTGGGGCACGCTGGTCGGCGCATTCACGCTCGGCATCGCCAACAAGTTCCTGGAGCCCTACGCCGGCGCCGTGCTCGCCAAGATTGCGATCCTGGTGCTGATCATCCTGTTCATCCAGAAGCGTCCGCGGGGCCTGTTCGCCCTCAAGGGCCGGGCGGTGGAGGCATGATGATGTCGCCGCGCGCTTTTCCCCTCCCCCCGCGAAGCGGCGGGGAGGGGTCAGGGATGGGGGGCGCCAACTCCGCATTCGAAGTTTCAGAACGGGTTCGATCTTTCCTCATCGCGAAGCTTGTGGGCGTTGCGCCGCCCCCCACCCCCGACCCCTCCCCACCACGCCGCTGCGCGGCGCGGGAGGAGGGGGGTGCACTGCCTGTGTGGGAGGGCACTCTATGATGTCGCCGCTCCTTCGCACGCTTGACCGCGGCGCCTGGATCTTCCTCGGCGTGCTCGGTGCCATCGCGGTGCTGGTGCCGTTCTTCAATCTGGTATTTCCGCCGGACTCGGCGCTGCATGTGCCTACTTATCTCGTGGCGCTGTTCGGCAAGTACATCTGCTACGCGCTGCTGGCGCTCTCGATCGACTTGATCTGGGGCTACGTCGGCATCCTCTCGCTCGGCCACGGCGCCTTCTTCGCGCTCGGCGGCTACGCCATGGGCATGTACCTGATGCGGCAGATCGGCACCCGCGGCGTCTATGCGCATCCCGAACTGCCCGACTTCATGGTGTTCCTGAATTGGCCGGAGCTGCCGGTGTTCTGGTACGGGTTCCAGCACTTCCCCTACGCGCTGCTAATGGTGGTGCTGGTACCGGGGGCGCTCGCCTTTGTGTTCGGCTGGTTCGCGTTCCGCAGCCGTGTCACCGGCGTTTATCTGTCGATCATCACCCAGGCGCTGACCTATGCGCTGCTGCTCGGCTTCTTCCGCAACAACTTCGGCTTCGGCGGCAACAACGGCCTGACCGACTTCAAGGACATCCTCGGCTTCAACGTGCAGGCGCAGGGCACCCGCGTGGCGCTGTTCATGGTTTCCTGCGTGGCGCTGATCATCGGCTTTTTGATCTGCCGGGCGCTGGTGACCTCGAAGTTCGGCAAGGTGCTGGTCGCGATCCGCGACGCCGAGGCGCGCACCCGGTTCCTCGGCTATCGCGCGGAATCCTACAAGCTGTTCGTGTTTACGCTGTCGGCCTGCATGGCCGGCGTCGCCGGCGCACTCTATGTGCCGCAGGTCGGCATCATCAACCCGAGCGAGTTCTCGCCGGCCAATTCGATCGAAGCCGTGATCTGGGTCGCGGTCGGCGGCCGCGGCACGCTGACCGGCGCGGTGATTGGCGCGATCCTGGTCAACTACGGCAAGACCACCTTCACCAGCGGCGTGCTGGCGCCCTATTGGCTGTTCGTGCTCGGCGGGTTGTTCATCGCGGTGACGCTGCTGTTGCCGAAGGGCATCGTCGGCACCTGGCAAGAATGGTCCGAGCGGCGGCGTCAGCGGGCCGCGGCCGACAACGGCAGTGCGGCGCCTGCCGAGCCCGCGCCGCGGCCGGCGGAGTGAGCGATGGACGCCCGCACCACCACGGCGCTCTTGTACCTCAACGGCGTCAACGTCTCGTTCGACGGTTTCCGCGCGTTGAACAACCTCTCGCTCACCGTCGAGCCCGGCGAGATGCGCGCTATCATCGGCCCCAACGGCGCCGGCAAGACCACGATGATGGATGTGGTCACCGGCAAGACCCGGCCCGACAACGGCGACGTATTCTTCGAAGGCAGTCACGATCTGTCCAAGCTCGACGAGACGCAGATCGCGACGCTTGGCATCGGACGAAAGTTCCAGAAGCCGACCGTGTTCGAGATGCACACCGTCGAGGACAATCTGCTGCTCGCCCTGAAGAATGACCGCCGGCCGCGCGCGACCCTACGGTGGCACGAGACCGCCGACGAAATGCGCCGGGTCGACAGCATTCTCCAGACCATCCGTCTCAATCCCCTGCGATCCCGCGCCGCCGGCAGCTTGGCGCATGGCCAGAAGCAGTGGCTGGAGATCGGCATGCTGCTGGCGCAGGAGCCGAAGCTCCTCCTGGTCGACGAGCCGGTCGCCGGCATGACCGACGTCGAGACGCAGCAGACCGCGGAGCTGCTCAAGGAGATCAACCGCGACAAGACCGTGATCGTGGTCGAGCACGACATGACCTTCGTGCGCGAGCTCGGCGTCAAGGTCACCTGCCTGCACGAAGGCACTGCGATTGCCGAAGGAACGATCGATCAGGTCTCGTCGAACGAGCGCGTGATCGAGGTGTATTTGGGACGGTAATGCCACACCCCATCCTTCGAGACGCGAGCATCGCTCGCTCCTCGGGATGAGGCTACGGAAGGTGTTAGTTACCTCATCCTGAGGAGCCGTCGAAGACGGCGTCTCGAAGGATGTGGTGACGGGAGATAGACGATGCTCGACGTGAATACCATCGACCTGCACTACGGCGCGGCCCAGGCGCTGCGCGGCGTCTCGCTCAAGGCCGAGGTCGGCGAGGTCACCTGCGTGCTCGGCCGCAATGGCGTCGGCAAGACCAGCCTGCTTGGCGCGCTCGCGGGGCAGCATCCGGTGAGCCGGGGTTCGATCTCGCTTGATGGCACCGACATTACCAAGCTGAAGCCCTACGAGCGCGCGCGGCGCGGTATCGCCTATGTGCCGCAGGGCCGGGAGATCTTCCCGCTGCTGACGGTCGAGGAAAACCTCAAGACCGGCTTCGCGCCGCTCAAGCGTGAGCAGCGTGACATTCCCGACGACGTGTTTTCGCTGTTCCCGGTGCTGCGCGACATGCTGCGTCGGCGCGGCGGCGACCTGTCCGGCGGCCAGCAGCAGCAACTGGCGATCGGCCGCGCGCTGGTGATGCGGCCGCGGATTCTCCTGCTCGACGAGCCGACCGAGGGCATCCAGCCCTCGATCATCAAGGACATCGGTAGAGCGATCACCTATCTCCGCTCGCTAAAGCATATGGCGATCGTCCTGGTCGAGCAGTACCTCGACTTTGCCAGCGAACTGGGCGACCGCTTTGTGGTTCTGGATCGCGGCGCTATCGTATACGCCGCGGCGCGGGCCGATCTGGACGAGGCCGCGCTGAAGCGCGCACTTGCGATCTGAGGGAGCCTTGCCGTGCCGGCCGCGACCGCCTCGAGCAGCGTCTTTGCGGCCAACCGCTCGGCCGGCCGGATCGCGCTGACGGTGCAAGCCCAGGGCGGCGTGACGCGCCGCCAGAAGGTCTATGAGGACGGGCCGCTGCGGGTCCGTTTTCCGAACGCCACGGGTGCCGCGCTCGAAGCGGTGATCGTCAACACGGCAGGCGGCATCGCCGGCGGCGACCGGCACGGCCTCGACATCGCGGCCGGGCAGGGCGCCGACCTCGTCGTCACCACCGCCGCGGCGGAAAAGGTCTACCGCGCGCTCGATCCGGAAGCGGAGATCGCGGTCAAGCTCGAGGTCGGCGCCGGCGCGCGGCTCGCCTGGCTGCCGCAGGAGACCATCCTGTTCGACCGCGCGCGGCTGTCGCGCCGCATCGAGGTCGATCTCGCAGACGACGCGACCCTGCTGATCGCAGAGACCGTGGTGTTCGGGCGCTCGGCCATGGGCGAGGCCGTACGGCAGGGCGCGTTCACCGATCACTGGCGAGTGCGCCGCGGCGGCAAGCTGCTGTTTGCCGAGACGTTGCGGCTCGATGGCGCGATTGCGCAGAAGCTCGCCGAGCCGGCGGTTGCCGGTGGGGGTGTCGCCATCGCGACTGTGCTCGCGGTGCCGGGCGACGACAATCAGGCGGAGCGCGTCCGCGCAATCGGTGATTTCGCAGGCGAGGTCGGTATCTCGGCCTGGAACGGGCTTGCCGTCGCGCGGCTCTGCGCCAAGGATGGCGCAAGCCTGCGGCGCGATCTGGTGGCGGTGCTCGGCGCCCTGGGCGCTCCACTGCCGCGGCTCTGGCTGAACTAGGATAACGGCATGAACCTCACCCCGCGCGAAAAGGACAAGCTGCTGATCGCCATGGCCGCGATGGTGGCGCGGCGGCGGCTCGAGCGCGGCGTCAAGCTCAACCATCCGGAGGCGGTGGCGCTGATTTCCGATTTCATCATGGAAGGCGCGCGCGACGGCAAGACCGTGGCGCAACTGATGGAAGCCGGTGCTCATGTCATCACCCGCGCGCAGGTGATGGACGGCATCGCCGAGATGATCCACGACATCCAGGTTGAGGCGACGTTCCCGGACGGGACGAAGCTGGTGACGGTGCATGATCCGATCAGGTGATGCGAATGCAACATTCTCCGTTGTCATGCCCGCGCTTGTCGCGGGCATCCACGTCTTGCTTCATTGATGGAAAGAAAGACGTGGATCGCCGGGACAAGCCCGGCCATGACGAAGAACTGAAAGGTGCAATCCGATGATTCCCGGCGAACTGTTCATCCAGGACGGCGAGATCGAGCTCAACAAGGGCCGCAAGACCGTGACGCTCAGCGTTGCCAACACCGGCGATCGCCCCATTCAGGTCGGCTCGCACTACCATTTCTTCGAAACCAATCCGGCGCTGAAGTTCGACCGCAAGAAGGCGCGTGGCATGCGGCTCGACATCGCCGCCGGCACCGCGGTGCGCTTCGAGCCGGGGCAATCGCGCGAGGTGACGCTGGTCGCGCTCGCCGGCAAGCGGACGATCTACGGCTTCCGCGGCGACGTGATGGGGAAACTATGACCCGCGCTCGCGGGTTGTCGATTCGCGAATCAATGTTCGCGAGCAGGAGGAATCGATGAAGCAGACCTATTCCGGCGGGTGCCAGTGCGGCGCGGTTCGTTATGAGGCCGGCGCCGAAATCGGCGAGGTGATCGCCTGCAACTGCTCGCGCTGCGCCAAGCTCGGCGCGCTGCTCACTTTCGTCCCGGCGCAGGATTTCAAGCTGACGAAGGGCGAGGGCGCGAGCACTGATTTCCAGTTCAACAAGAACGTCATCCATCACCGCTTCTGCTCGACCTGCGGCATCCAGTCGTATGCCAACGGCAAGGGCCCCGACGGCTCGGACATGGTGGCGATCAACGTGCGGTGCCTGGACGGCGTCGACCCGGACTCGTTCAAGGTGAAGAAATTCGACGGCAAGAGCTACTGAAGGACAATGGCCGTGCGGCTTGAATGCAATGCGCCAAGAATCATGACGGGCGAGCTTGCGCCCGCCCGTCACGTTCTCAGCGCTGCTACCGCTGCTGGGAACCAAGGATCAAATCGGCCACTGAGTGCGACGCTGGTAGCGGCTTCGGCGCTCGGGACCAACTCGGTCTTGGCGATCCTCACAACCGGCGAACCGTTCATGAGCATCTGTAGTCAGAATACCGCGCGCCCGGCGCAATGCAATCGAAACAAAGTTTCCCACACGCCCGGTTGATAACATCGGGGACAACTTAGAACCGCGGCAGAGAAACACCATGTCATTCAAGATGAAACGCGCTACCTACGCCGACATGTTCGGGCCGACCACCGGCGACCGGGTGCGGCTCGCCGACACCGATCTGATCATCGAGGTCGAAAAAGATTTCACCATCTACGGCGAAAATTCGTCGACTAGTGTGGCGCCACGGAGAAGCTGTGAGAGGAGGAATTGATGGCTGAACCGCCTTTAGTGTTGGAAGAATACAAGAGCTGCCGACTTCAAATCCTTGAAGACATAAAATGGATGGATCAACTTGAGATTTACACTGTTGGTGCAGTGGCAGCTGTTTACGTTTTTAT